>NZ_JBAPMI010000238.1:0-1644 GCF_049278535.1 Mycobacterium sp.
ACACCGGCCGCGCGCAGCCGCCCGGCCAGCACCGCCAGCCGCAACTTGGCCTGTTCGCCCAGCGGCGCGCCGAACACGTCGCACCGCGCGCTCGGCCCGACATCTTTGCCTTCGGCCTGCAGCGCCAACAACGTGCGGTCGACACCGAGACCGAAACCGATGCCCGAAAGATCCTGTCCGCCAAGCTGATGCATGAGACCGTCGTAGCGGCCGCCGCCGCCGATGCCTGACTGCGCGCCCAGCCCGCCGTGCACGAATTCGAACGTGGTCTTGGTGTAGTAGTCCAATCCGCGAACCATCCGCGGGTTGATGACGTAGGGCACACCGAGGGCTTCGAGGTGGGCCAACACCGTCTCGAAATGCTGCTTGGCCACATCGGAGAGGTGGTCGAGCATCACTGGGGCGTCGGCCGTCATCGCCTTGACGTCGGGACGCTTGTCGTCGAGCACCCGCAGCGGGTTGATCTCAGCTCGCTTGCGGGTCTCTTCATCGAGGTCGAGCTGAAACAGGAAGTCCTGCAGCAGTTCCCGATACTGCGGACGACAGGTGTCGTCGCCCAGCGAGGTGATTTCCAGCCGGAACCCGTCAAGACCGAGCGAGCGGAAACCGGCATCGGCGACAGCGATCACCTCGGCGTCCAACGCGGGATCGTCGAGGCCGATCGCTTCCACACCGACCTGCTGCAGCTGGCGGTACCGGCCGGCCTGGGGCCGCTCGTAGCGGAAGAACGGGCCCGCATAGCACAGCTTGACCGGCAGCGCGCCGCGGTCCAGACCGTGCTCGATCACCGCGCGGACCACCCCGGCGGTGCCCTCCGGCCGCAGCGTCACCGAGCGGTCCCCGCGGTCGGCGAAGGTGTACATCTCCTTGGACACCACATCGGTGGACTCACCTACGCCGCGGGCGAACAACGCGGTGTCCTCGAAGATCGGCAGCTCGATGTCGCTGTAACCGGCCCGTCGAGCGGCGTCCAGCAGCGCCGAGCGGACCGCGACGAACCGTGCCGAATCCGGCGGAACGTAGTCCGGGACGCCCTTGGGCGCGGAGAACTCAGTCATGGGCTGAGCCCCTCGATGAACGGGTTGAAGCGCCGCTCGGCACCGATGGTGGTGGAGTTGCCGTGACCGGGCAGCACCACGGTCTTGTCGTCGAGCACCAACAACTTGTCGACGATCGAGCGCAGTAGGTCGCGCCCACTGCCGCCGAATAGATCGGTCCGGCCCACCGAGCGTTCGAACAGCGTGTCGCCGGTGAACACCAACTCTTTATCGCCGGCGACCCGGAACACCACCGATCCGCGGGTGTGGCCCGGCGTGTGGTCGACGGTAACGCTGATCCCGGCCAGGTCGATCTTGTCGCCGTCGCGATCCAGTTCGACGACCTGCTTTGGCTCGCGGAAGATCGCGGCGAGCAGCAACTGCCCCAGCTTCGGCCCGAAGTCCTTGATTGGGTCGGTCAGCATGAACCGGTCCTCGGGATGGATGTAGGCGGGGCACCCGTAGGTGTCGGCCACCTTCTGCGCCGACCAGATGTGGTCGATATGGCCGTGGGTGAGCAGCACCGCAGCCGGTGTCAGCCGGTTTTTGTCCAGAATGCGGCGCAGCTGGCCCATTGCTCGCTGGCCTGGGTCGACGATGATGGCGT
>NZ_JBAPMI010000239.1:0-33602 GCF_049278535.1 Mycobacterium sp.
GGTTGGTGTCGAGTATGACGCTGGCCGCGCGCGTGCACACCCTGGACGGCCGGGTGTTGCCACGGGCCCCGATGGCGGCGGAATTCGCCGAACTCGTCGACGCGGCCATCGTCAGTGACCGTTGAAAAAGCGGTTGTCGCGTTGCCTTGCAGCGGGTACCTTCGCCAGTACACAGGGAAGGAGGTGGTCCGAGAAATTGATAGCTTATTGGACATGTGAGGTGGCTGCCCGCTAGCTGTACCAGGCGAGGAATCACCTGCGCGCGCTGGCGAATTCCCCGCAGTCACCCGGCCCCCGAGCCTTCGGTCTGTCCAACCAGGAACTACGGCTCGGGGGCCGCCCATTTTCTGGGGTCGGCGCTATCGCCCTCAAAACCATTCTGCGGCAACGTATGCCGTTACCCGACGAACCACGATAGCCGGGCCGACAGATGCGGCACCAGCCCGCCGTCGGCGTCCACCCGTTCTTCGACGTAAGCCAGATCGCCGCCCTCGACGATTCCGTAGAGCCGTTTGGCGCCACCGACCAGCACGCCCGACCGGCTGCGCGCCAAGGCATCGGTGGCCAACTCCCACGACGACTGGTTGAGCGGGCGCCCGTAAAACAATTCGACATAGCCGGCGGAGTGCGCCAGTAGCAACTCGATGGCCTGCGACTCGGACGGGTCATCGGGTTCGTTGACGAATCGCCAGTACCCGGTCTCGCGCAAGTCCGGGGCTTCGTAGTCGCCGGTGTCGGTGACCCGCCAGGACCGCGACTCCCAGTTCAGGTAGTCGCCGCCGTCATGGGAGACCACGATCTGCTGCCCGAACCGGTAATCGCCGCCAGTCCCGCGGCCCTCGCCGTCGCCGCGCCAGACGCCAACCAGCGGAAGCAACGCCAGCAGAGCGTCGTTCAGATTGGCGCCTTCGCGGAGATTCGCGGTGTCTGCGGGCAACGGTAGGTCGTCGAAGACAGGGACGTTGCGGGCCGCGGTCACCTTGGCGCGTTCGGCCGCTGCGGCCACGGCACGGTCCGCCGAACCGGGTGAACGAACCGGATCGTCGCCGGAGTCGCCGGAATCGCCTGCGGTCACGATTCGTCGGTGATCAGCCGATACAGCGTGTACAACGCGAACCAGGAGATGACCACGACGGCCGCGACGAGCATGATCTCGAAGAACAGAACCACAGCGACGAGTCTAGTTCGGCGAACGGGTCAGGAGATTTTGATGTCCACCTCGTGGATGCCCGCGCCCTTCGGTTCCACGATCGCATCGCCATTACCAGCGGCCGACAGCGCACGCAGCGTCCACGACCCTGGGGCAGCGAAGAACCGGAAGTCGCCGGTCGCCGATGCGACGACCTCGGCGGTGAACTCGCCCGAGGAGTCCAGCAGTCGCACGAACGAACCGCCCACGGCCTGACCGGAGCTGTCCACCACACGTCCGGTGATGACCGTTTCCTTCTCCAGGTCGACGCTGGCCGGCAGAGTCTGTCCTTGCTTCGGCGCAGAGCACATAATCAGCTTCCCAACTCGATCGGGGCTCCAACCAGGGAGCCGTATTCGGTCCAACTGCCGTCGTAGTTCTTGACGTTCTGATGCCCGAGTAATTCCTGTAAGACGAACCAGGTGTGGGACGAACGTTCCCCGATTCGACAGTAGGCAATCGTTTCCTTCGAACCATCGAGCCCGGCGTCGGCGTAGATCTTGGCTAACTCGTCGTCGGACTTGAAGGTGCCGTCGTCGTTGGCGGTCCTGCTCCACGGCACGTTGATGGCGCTCGGAATGTGGCCGGGCCGCTGACTCTGCTCCTGCGGCAGGTGAGCCGGCGCCAGGATCTTGCCGGAGAACTCGTCGGGGTAGCGCACGTCGACGAGGTTCTTCTCGTGGATCGCAGCCAGCACCTCGTCTCGGAACGCTCGGATCGAGTTGTCCGCCGGCTTGGCGGTGTAGCTGGTAGCGGGCCGGCTTACCGGCTCGGTGGAAAACGCCCGCCCGTCGAGCTGCCACTTCTTGCGGCCGCCGTCGAGCAACTTCACGTCGTCGTGGCCGTACAGCTTGAAGTACCAGTACGCGTACGCGGCGAACCAGTTGTTGTTGCCGCCGTAGAGAACCACGGTGTCGCCGTTGCCGATACCGCGTTCGCTGAGCAATTTGGAAAACTGCTGCGCGTCGACGAAGTCACGCCGGACCGGGTCTTGCAAATCGGTACGCCAGTCCAGCTTTACCGCTCCGGCGATGTGGCCGTCGTCGTAGGCGCTGGTGTCTTCGTCGACCTCGACGAAGACCACGTGGTCGGCATCGAGATTGCTCTGGGCCCAGTCGGCGGAGACCAGGACGTCGGAGCGTGCCATGTGGGTGATCCTTTCGATCGCTATGAGGTGCTGTGGGCCGGCTTCATGCGTGCCACGAGCGGGTAGAGCTGGCAGCCCAGGCAGATGCCGAAGGCCGCGTTGAGGAATGCTGCCACCAACGCCGCGGCGGTTGCCGCGACACCGAGCAGCGCGGCGCCCGAAGCGAATCCGGCGACGGCCACAACCGCGAAGATGAAGCCGACCAGTTGGGCGAATTTCAGTGGGGCTACCGGCTCACGCTCGCGGACCGATTGCAGGCGCGGCGCGACGAGTTTGGCGAACACCAGGCCATAGGGGTGGCGGCGCGGCCCGGCCACCGCGCCGATCGCGAAGATGACGGCCTGGATGCCCAGAATGACTGCGGCGGCCGGCGTGCTGACGCCCGAGACCAGCAGCGAGATCACCAACACGACAGTGGTGACCCAGGCCGCGAATCGGGGTCCGCGGACATCGACCTGATCGGGGGTCTTGGTGTTCGACACGGTGCTGCTCCTGGTTGCTTATGCACGGCTATTGTGGCGGCGCGCCACGGGGATTGTTCCTGGCTGCTCCGAGTGCGGCGCGCGACGGCGCGGCTACTCAGCGGCTACAACAACAACAGCAGCAGCCCGCGACGCGGCACAGGTCGACTGCGCGGCGCTTGGTGAGCATGAGCTCGATGCGGGCGGACACGGGCGACAGCTTACCAATGAGCGACATCATCAAGCCAACAGCGGGACCAGCGCTGATCGCAGGTCATCGGCTTTCGGGACACCCGCGGCGCGGTATTGCTGCCGGCCGTTGGCATCGAAGATGAACGTCGTCGGCAACGACAGAACCGAAAGAAGCCGCGCGGCGCCCGGGTTGGCATCCATGTCGATCTCCACGTGCGCGACTTCGCCCAGGTCGTCGCAGACCTGGTTGACGACGCGGCGCACCTGAGTGCACGGGCCACACCACGAGGCGCTGAAGTGCAGGACTGTCGGCCCGTCAGCGGATAGGCCCAGGTCGCTGGGGTCGATGTCGTCAGACGTGCCCGGATCGGTGGCCCGGACATCACCGGCTCGACGGGTCATCAGCCACCCGACAACACCGGCCAACGCCAGCGCCGCCACGAGCGCGATCACTGCGGCAGTCAACGGCCCGAATCCATCTCGTGCGGCGCTGGCCAGATAGTTGAAGTCATGCCCGGTTGAACCCGTCCAGAGTGATGGTTAATCCCGATGTGATGCCCTCGATGATCACGTCCGAACCACGGGCCCCCTGGCTCGTCGGCGCGATGCCGAACGGCAGTTTCTGGTCGGGCAGCTTGCCGGCGAACGCGGCCAGCACCGCGTCCCGCTTGTCGGCGGGGACCGTCTGATCGGCGGTGTTGGGGCCGGTGAGCACCTCGGTGGGGGTGAACACCAGCGTGGTCTTGTCGTCGCCGGCCATCGAAAGGTCGACGGCGACGCTGACCCGCTTGGTGAAGTGCGCCGCCACCGGGGTCCCGGTGAAGACCAGACCGTCGCTGCCGGAGATCCCGGATTCGGTGGTGCCGCCGGTGGCGTTATTGGTGTCCTTCGTGGGCGCCTCGACTATCAGGTCGCGGATGCCCAGGTAGTGGCCGAGGTGCCGCGAGTCGATGATGATTCGGCTCTCCAGCTTTCCGACTGGCAGCTTGGCGGCCGGCCTGATCAGCCATGACGCATCGGTCAGGTCGATCGAGTGCATGGTGGCCTCGAGCGTGGCCTTCTCTATCACCGGGCGGTCGACCGCGCTGGCTTTGATTTCCAAGTCTTCGTAGCGGTGTCGCATCGCCTGCGGGATCAGCGGGAACGCGATGATCGCGACGAATGGGTCGAAGCCCAGATTTGCGGTCTGGCGCACCACGCGGGCCAGCCGATACTCCGCGTAGATACTGGTTCCGAAGTCGACAGCCGCGGCCGCCAGGAGCAGTACCACAACGGCCGACAGCACAGCTGCCACACCGACCAGCGCCTTACGCATCCGCACATTGTGGCCCATGCGCCCGCGTCTACGTGCACCGTCGTCGGGCGAAGGACCAGGCAGCACGCTATCGTTTAATGACCTGGCCGTTAAACTTCGTATCCCATCGTGAACTTTGGGAGACGCCTTTCCCACGATGCTGGAGGGGCTTGCTTGGACCTGCTGTTGTTAACCGCGGAGCCGAATCCCGATGTGGTTGTGCCGTCCTTGTCGCTGCTCGCCCACACCGTGCGTAGCGCTCCGCCCGATGTCTCCTCGTTGCTGGAAGCGGGCAGCGCCGACATTTTGATCGTCGATGCGCGGCTCGACCTGCCGGCGGCGCGCGGTTTGTGCCGCTTGCTGGGCTCGACGGGTCGCTCGATCCCGGTGGTCGTGGTGGTCAACGAGGGCGGCTTGGTAGCGGTCAACGCCGACTGGGGTCTGGACGAGATCCTGCTTCCCGGCACCGGGCCCGCAGAGATCGATGCCCGGCTGCGGTTGCTTATCGGCAGGCGAGGCAACCTGCAGGACCAGGAGAGTGTCGGCAAGATCAGCCTCGGCGAACTGGTCATCGACGAGGGCACCTACACCGCGCGGTTGCGCGGACGTCCTCTCGACCTGACCTATAAGGAGTTCGAGCTGCTGAAGTACCTGGCGCAGCACGCCGGCCGGGTGTTCACCCGGGCTCAGTTGCTGCACGAGGTGTGGGGCTACGACTTCTTCGGCGGCACCCGCACGGTCGATGTGCATGTGCGACGGCTGCGAGCCAAACTCGGAGCGGAATACGAATCGCTGATCGGCACGGTCCGCAATGTCGGCTATAAGGCCGTCCGTCCCACCCGCGGGCGGCCGCCGAGCACCGAGCCTGCCGACGCCGACGCCGACGCTGACGACGAGTCCGACGTAGACAGTCGCCAAGAGCCGCTGGGCGATCCGCTGCACAGCCAGTGACGGCGCCTCAGTGGCGGGCGAACCTAACCACCGACCAGCAGCGACAGATACGCGAACTCATCACTGCCGCAAGTGAATTCGATAAGGTAGCTCCCGTCGGCGAGCAAGTCCTGCGGGAGTTGCCGAACCACCGCACCGAGCACCTGCTGGCGACCGGTTCCGACGACGGCGGCGAGAAAGTCGTCGGCTATCTGAACCTGTCTGCAGGGAACGACGACGAGCCCGGGATGGCGGAGCTGGTGGTGCACCCGCAAGCCCGCCGACGCGGTATCGGCGCGGCGATGATCGACGCCGCGTTGTCCAAAACCGGTCAAACAAACCGCTTTTGGGCACACGGGACAGGTGAACCGGCGCAGGCGACGGCGGCGGCGCTGGGGCTGTCCCCCGTTCGGGAGCTCGTGCAGATGCGTCACCCGCTGCACGACATCGCAGAGCCTGTCGTGCCCGCCGGCGTTCACATCCGTACCTACGCCGGCACCGCCGACGATTCCGAACTGTTGCGGGTCAACAACGCCGCATTCGCGACGCACCCGGAACAGGGCGGCTGGACCGCCGCCGACCTGGCCGAGCGGCGCGCCGAACCCTGGTTCGACCCCGAGGGCCTGTTCCTGGCCCTCGATGAGCAGACCGACACCTTGCTGGGCTTCCACTGGACCAAAGTTCACCCCGACCCAGCTGGCCTCGGCGAGGTCTACATCGTCGGCGTCGACCCCGCAGCGCAGGGCCGCGGTCTGGGTGGACTGCTGACGGCGGTGGGCGTCGCGCACCTCGAGCAGCGGCTGAGCGACGCAGCCCAACCGGCGGTGATGCTCTACGTCGAGTCGGACAACACCGCGGCGCTGCAGACGTATCGCCGCCTGGGCTTTACCCAGTACAGCGTCGACACCGCCTATGCCCGCGCTGGCGATACCGTCTGACGTGTTCACTTCGCGTTTACGCCTCCGGCGGACGCCGTCCACGCCTGAGGCATAGTTTCCGGGAGGCCTGGCACCCCGGCTGGGAGGGTCGGTCGTGGAGACAATCATTGACGAAGGCGAGATCAGTGAGGCTCGACGCGCTACGCGCAGCACTGGCGGCCGCGTTGTCGACGGCAGTGATCGTGGGTATGACGTCGACCGGCTGCGGCAGCGATGACAACCTGCACGGCCTCAAGGCGCCGACGGGGCCGGTGAACTGCGACGGCAAGACCGCGCTGACCGCGGAGGGATCTACGGCTCAGCAGAACGCCATCGCGTTGTTCAACTTGGACTGGGCACAGTTGTGCCCGGGAAAGCAGTTGGCGTACAACCCGACCGGCTCGGGCGCCGGACGGGAGCAGTTCATCGCGCGCCACGTCGATTTCGCCGGTTCGGATTCACCGCTGAGCCGCGACCAGATCGAACCGGCCGCCGAGCGCTGCAACGGAAACCCTGCCTGGCATCTACCGGTGGTTTTCGGGCCGGTCGCCGTCGTGTATCACCTGGACAGCGTCAAACGACTGGTCGTCAATGCCGACGTGCTGGCCAAGATCTTCAGCGGCGCGATTGCCAGCTGGGACGATCCGGCCATCGCGAAACTCAACCCCGGCACCACGCTGCCCGCCACCAGGATCGAGCCGATCTACCGGTCGGACTCCTCGGGTACCACCGACAACTTTCAGAAGTATCTGGCCGCAGCCGCCCCAAACAGCTGGACCCGGGGGACCGGCAGCGAGTTCCAGGGTGGCGTAGGTGAGGGCGCGCAGAAGTCCGCCGGGGTCATCCAGGCCGTGCAATCCGCGCCCGGTTCGATCGGCTACGTCGAGAAAGGCTTCGCCGATCAAAGCCGCGTGCCGTACGCGCAGATCAACGACGGCAGCGGTCCGGTCGCGCTCACTAACGACGCTGCTCGCAAGGCCATCGACAGCGCCACCTTCGCGGGGCGGGGAAACGATCTGAGACTGAACTTGAAGTCGATTTACAGCACCACAGCGGCCGGTGCTTACCCGCTGGTGCTGGCGACCTACGAAATCGTCTGCTCCAAGGGTTACGACTCCGCCACCAGCGCCGCGATCAGGTCCCTGCTGACCGTGGCCGCCGACGACGCTCAAGACGGGCTGTCGACGGCCGGTTATGTTCCGCTGCCGGATAAGTTCAAGAAGCGGTTGGTCGCCGCGATCGACGCGATCCGGTGATGGAACGGATTAACCTATGGCCGAAACTTTTTGACTGATGGGAACACCGTGACTACGCCGAATCCAGCCGATACCGGCTCGGGTGAGGCCGTTGCCGCGGCTACGCGTCGGCCGTATGCCGCCCCGCTGCTGTGGGGCAGCGTCAAATCCGGTCGTGGCGACCGGGTGTTCCGGGGCATGTCCGAAGGCTCCGGCGTCCTGATCGTCGTTCTGATCGCGGCGATCGGCCTGTTTCTGCTGATGCGCGCGATCCCTGCGCTGACCCGCAACCGGGAGAACTTTTTCACCTACGGCGGTAACTGGGACACCACGAACACCGCCGCAATGCGGTTCGGCGTGTTCGACCTGGTTCAGGTGACGGTGATGGTGGCACTGTTCGCCCTGGTCCTGGCGATGCCGGTGGCAATGGGGATTGCGATCTTCCTGTCTCAGTACTCTCCGCGCCGCGTCACCGGGCCGCTGGCCTACGTGGTCGATCTGCTCGCCGCGGTTCCTTCGATCATCTACGGCGTCTGGGGCCTCTACGTGCTGGCGCCGCGGCTGCGACCGGTTGCGGCCTGGCTCAATCACCATCTGGGCGGGGTGTTTCTGTTCGCCACCGGCAACGCCTCGGTCGCCGGTGGCGGGACCATCTTCACGGCCGGGATCGTGCTGGCGGTGATGATCCTGCCGATCATCACCGCGGTCACCCGCGAGGTCTTCATGAAGACGCCGCAAGGCCACATCGAGGCCGCGCTGGCCCTCGGCGCGACGCGCTGGGAGGTGGTCAAGACCGCGGTGCTGCCGTTCGGCCGTTCGGGCTACATCAGCGGCGCGATGTTGGGTCTGGGCCGCGCGCTCGGCGAGACCATCGCGCTGCTGATCATCCTGCGCGGCACGCAGGCGGCATTCGGCTGGTCGCTGTTCGATGGCGGCTACACGTTCGCGACCAAGATCGCGGCGACCGCCTACGAGTTCAACAACCAATACAAGGCCGGCGCCTATATCGCCGCCGGGTTGGTGCTATTCCTGCTCACGCTCGTCGTCAATGCGATGGCTCGTGCCGCTGTCGCGGGCAAGGGCACCCGATGACCTCGATCCTGGACCGCCCGCTCAAGGCGCGCACGTTCACCGGTGTGAGCCTGCGTCGGCGAGTCGTCAATGTCGTTGCGACGGTGCTGGTTACGTTGTCGGTGGGGTTGGCACTGGTGCCGCTGATCTGGGTGCTGTATTCGGTGGTGGCCAAAGGGTTCGGCGCAGTCAAAACCAGCGAGTGGTGGACCCACTCCCAAGCCGATATGACGGCGTTCCTGGCCGGCGGCGGCGCGTATCACGCCATCGTCGGCACCGTGCTGCAAGGCGTGGTGTGCGCCGCCATCTCCATACCTATCGGTGTTCTCGTCGCGATCTATCTGGTCGAATACGGCGGCGACAACACGCTGGGCAAGCTGACCACGTTCATGGTGGACATCCTGACCGGGGTGCCGTCGATCGTCGCCGCTCTGTTCATCTACGCGCTGTGCATCGCCACGCTTGGTTTCCCAAGGTCCGGTTTCGCAGTGTCGCTGGCCCTGGTGCTGCTGATGATCCCGGTGATCGTGCGGTCGACCGAGGAGATGCTGCGGATCGTCCCGGTGGAGCTGCGCGAGGCCAGCTACGCGCTGGGTGTGCAGAATTGGCGGACGATCACCAAAATCGTGCTGCCGGCCGGGATGTCCGGCATCATTACCGGGATTCTGCTGGCGTTGGCCAGGGTGATGGGCGAGACGGCGCCACTGCTCATCTTGGTGGGCTACTCGCAGGCCATGAATTTCGATATGTTCGGCGGCTTCATGGGCTCGTTGCCGGGCATGATGTACGACCAGACGTCGGCGGGTGCTGGTGCCGCGCCGATTCCCACGGATCGGCTGTGGGGTGCGGCCCTGACGCTGATTGTGCTGATCGCCGTCATTAATCTGGCGGCCAGGGTGATTGCCAAGTTCTTCGAGCCGGAAAGGATAGGCAGGACTTCCAGTGGCTAAGCGGTTGGACCTCAAGGACGTCAACATCTTTTACGGCGCGTTTCACGCGGTCGCTGACGTCTCGCTGTCGGTTCTGCCACGCAGCGTGACCGCATTCATCGGGCCGTCGGGCTGCGGCAAGACCACCGTGCTGCGCACCCTCAATCGGATGCATGAAGTCACGCCCGGCGCACGCATGCATGGCTCGGTGCTGCTCGACGACGACGACATCTACGGCTCCGGTATCGACCCGGTCGGGGTGCGACGCGCGATCGGCATGGTGTTTCAGCGTCCAAACCCGTTCCCCACCATGTCAATTCGCGATAACGTTGTGGCCGGGCTGAAACTGCAGGGCATGCGTAACCGAAAGCTGCTCGACGACACCGCCGAGTACGCACTGCGCGGCGCCAACCTGTGGGACGAGGTCAAGGACCGGTTGGACCGGCCCGGCGGCGGGTTGTCCGGCGGTCAGCAGCAGCGGCTGTGCATCGCGCGGGCCATCGCCGTGCAACCCGACGTGCTGCTGATGGACGAGCCGTGCTCGTCGCTTGACCCGATTTCGACGATGGCGATCGAGGACCTCATCGCCGAGTTGAAGCAGGAATACACCATCGTCATCGTCACCCACAACATGCAGCAAGCGGCTCGGGTCAGCGATCACACCGCGTTCTTCAACCTGGAGGCGGTCGGTAAGCCGGGCCGGTTGATCGAGATCGACGACACCGAGAAGATCTTCTCCAACCCGACCCAGAAAGCCACCGAGGATTACATCTCCGGCCGCTTCGGCTAGCTGGATTTGGCGACGGGTGAATCCTCGGGAAAATGCCCGGTCGCCTGGAAGATGACCCGGCGCGCCACCTCGACGGCGTGGTCGGCGAAGCGTTCGTAAAAGCGGCCGAGCAAGGTCACGTCGACGGCAGCGGCCACGCCGTGCTTCCACTCCCGGTCCATCAGCACGGTGAACAGGTGGCGGTGCAGGTCGTCCATCGCGTCGTCTTCTTCGCGGATGCGGGCGGCTTTCTCCGGGTCTCGCGACCACAGCACTTCTTGCGCACTGTTGCCCAATTCGACTGCAAGTCTTCCCATTTCGGCGAAGTAGCCGTTGACTTCCTCGGGCAACACGTGCTGCGGATGCCGCCGGCGGGCGATCTTGGCGACGTGCAGCGCCAGTGCACCCATCCGGTCGATGTCGGCGACCATCTGGATGGCGCTGACGATCGACCGTAGGTCGCCGGCGACCGGCGCCTGCAGCGCAAGCAGCACGAAAGCGCTCTCTTCGGCCTGGGCGCTGAGCTCGGCAATCTTTTCGTGGTCGGACATGACCTGCTCGGCCAGCACTAGATCGGCCTGCAGGAGTGCCTGCGTCGCGTGCTCCATCGCAGCACCGGCCAGCCCGCACATCGCGCCGAGCTGTTCAGAGAGCTCAGAGAGCTGCTCGTGATAGGCGGTGCGCATGTTGCAAGCGTACGTTCTGAATCTGCGGTCCGGCATGAACCGGCACGAAGTTGGGCATGAACTCGCGGTGAATGCCGGTTGACCTGCCTATCAGGCGGTTGCGCTACTCGCAGTGGGTGTCGGCGGCGTTGGTCACCGACAAGTCCTCCGGCAGCTTGGTTGGCTGGCTGGTTGCGTTGCGCTCGACCTGCAAGCTGACCGGTGACCCCGCCGCCGGCGGGGTACCGACCGCGGTGAAGTCCGAGCCGAGCACCACCTGCACCACGTGCCCGGTGCCGGTGATGCGCTCGACTTTGGAGTTCACGAATGTTGCCGCGATCGTGGCGGCGGCCTGTTCATTGCCGGGGGAGTACAGCACCTTGGTGGATTTGAGCGGGTTCGGGTAGTCGTCGGGCGACTTGACTCGGAATCCACGGCGCTTGAGCTGGTTGCTGGCCGTGGTGGCCAGCCCGGACTTGGCGGTCGAGTTGGATACCTGCACGGTGACGTCCTGCGGTGCGGCGGCCACCGCCTGCAGATGCTCGGGGTGCGGGCCGGCGGGCTGGTTGGCTTGCGGGGTGGCCTTGCTGTTCGCCGACGTGGTCGGCGGGCTCGATGTCGCGTTCATGTCGTTCTCGCCCGGCAGAGCGTCGTCGTTGATGATCGAATCGAACAGCGCACGCATGTCCGAGGTGCGCGGCGGCTCGTCACCGTTTTCGTCGGTGACGCCGGTGGGTACCGTCACGAACGAGACATGGCCGGCGTTCATGCCCTGCACTGACTGACCGAGCTGAACGAGGTCGCGGGTTTTGATGTTGTCGACGTAGCTGTTGCTGATGAACATGTTCACCACGCTGTTGAGCTTGTTCAACGAGAAGAACGTTTCCTTGGAGATCAGCGAGCGCAGCAGCGAGGACAAGAACAGCTGCTGGCGCTTGATCCGCCCGTAGTCGCCGTTGTTCTCGGTCGTGACGTTGCGGGCCCGCACGTAATTCAGCGCGGTCTTCGAGTCGATCAGTTGGCGTCCGGAGTGAGCCAGCACGGTGCCCAGTTCGTAGTCCTTCAGCGGGGTGGTGCTGCACACCTCCACGCCGCCGAGCGCGTCGACCATCTTCGCGAATCCGGCGAAGTCGACGGCGATGAAGCGGTTGATGCTCAGGCCGGACAGCTTCTGGATTTCCTTCACCAGACACTTCGGTCCGCCGAACGAGAACGTCGAGTTCAGCTTGGTCTCGGTGTAGACGTTTTTGGGGCCCCACTTCTTGGTGTCCGAATCGTAGAGCGGGCCGTATTCGCCGGTGTCGGGATTCCATGCTTCGCACTGGATCGGCGTGATGGCAAGGTCACGCGGAAACGACACTGCGACAACGCGTTTGCGGTTCGCTGGGATGTTGACCAGCATGATGGTGTCCGACCGGGCACCGCCCGCGTCCTCGGTGTCGCCGGCACCCATGGCGCTGTTGGCCCCGGCGCGCGAGTCCATGCCGACGACCAGAAAGTCTTCGTCCCCGAACTGCGCGTTTCGATCGACGATGTCCCGCGACCCGAGGTCCAGCGCGCTGATGGTGTTGAGTCGGTGGTTTTTTGACGTGCTCCACTGGTACGCGCCGCCGGTCATGGCCAGTGCCGCCGCCGCGATCGTGGCCACCGCGAGGCGGCCGACAACCAGCAACCCGCCGTGCCGGCGGCGGCGTTTCGGCGCGGGCTCGTCGTCATCGTGGTCGACATCGGGTTCTTCGACAGGACGGGCCGGTGAGGGCCGGACCGACGTCATCGGCAGCACAGTGGTCTGCTGGACGTCGGCGTCGCCGGCCATCCGCCCGCGGTGGACGGCGTCGAGATCGGGCAGGTCGTAGTTGTATTCCGCAGGGCTCGGCAACGCATAGGCGTTGTACTTGTCGTCCTGCCCATGGGCGGGAGGTGCGGGTTCAGGGTCAAGCGTCTCGGTGTAAGCACGGTGGTGCCGCGGCCGTTCGGCGACCGGGCCACCGACCTTGGCGATCAAATCGGCGACGGTGAGCACGCCCTCGGTGTGCGATCCCCCGGTGTCGTGCTTGTCGGCGGCCGCCGGCTCACCCCGGTCGACGGGTTGGTCCAGAGCCGACGGACCCTGCCATCGATTGACGACGGCCACGGCATGGGTGGTCGTGCCGAATCGCTCCCACGGCGCGGCGCCTCGCGATCCGGGCGGCGTTCGGCTAAGCCCTATGTCATCGGCGTCAGGGCCGTGAGTGGCTGAATCGGCGCCAGCGTCGCCGTCACTCATCTCCTACCGGCCTCCGAATCTGGTGATGCCCCGTGCGCACCTCGGCGCAGCGCCGGCGATGCGGCGCAATGTCTCCGCGTGACGTGTCCGCGTGACCTTTGCGGTCGCGTCGTCCCTGTACAGCCGTACCGCGACGATGGCTCTGGTCTCGGCCGCCGACGCGTAGTGCAACAAGTTCAACATCGTACTGAGAGAGCCCCGTAAACGCGATCTCGGGACGGTTGCAGTTAGTCCGGCTTCTCCTCAGCGCGTACCGCGCTGCATCGTCGCCGGACGTTCGATCAGCCGCCCGAATGCATGACGTCGGCCGCGAACGGAACCGTGCAGTCGTCACGATCCGCCAGCCAGCCGTCCGGCAGCGCCACCCGCGCCGGCGATCCCTGACGGCCCCGCGGCCCACCGGCCGCGGTCGGGAACGGCGTATCGCGGTCGAGCTTGTCCAGCAGCCGGTCCAGTTCGTCGCGGGTCTTGACCAGCGCGAGGGCCCGCCGCAGATCCGAGCCGGCCGGGAATCCGTGCAGGTACCAGGCGATGTGTTTACGCATGTCACGCATGCCCTTGTCTTCGCCGAAGTGCTCGCTCAGCAGTTCGCCGTGCCGGCGGATGATGTCGGCGACCTCGCCCAGATTGGGCGGCGTCGGCGCCGGGTTGTCGGTGAACGCGGCGGAGAGCTCGGCGAACAGCCACGGCCGGCCTAGGCAACCGCGGCCGATTACCACGCCGTCGCATCCGGTGACGGCCATCATGGTCAGGGCGTCGTTGGCTTCGAAAATGTCGCCGTTGCCCAGCACCGGGATGGTTTGGACGTGTTGCTTGAGCCGGGCGATCTGCGCCCAGTCCGCAGTGCCCGAATAGCGCTGAGCTGCGGTGCGGGCGTGCAACGCGACCGCGGCCGCCCCTTCGGATTCCGCGATCCGGCCCGCCTCGAGGTGGGTGTGGTGGTCGTCGTCGATGCCGATCCGGTACTTGACGGTCACCGGGATGTCGGTGCCTTCGGTGGCGCGCACCGCCGCTTTCACGATCTGGGCGAACAGCTGCCGCTTGTACGGCAGCGCGGCCCCGCCCCCGCGACGGGTGACTTTGGGCACCGGGCAGCCGAAATTCATGTCGACGTGGTCGGCGAGTCCCTCGTCGGCGATCATCTTCACCGCCGCGTACGTGGTGACCGGGTCGACGGTGTATAGCTGCAGCGATCGCGGCGACTCGTCGGCGGAGAACGTCGTCATGTGCATGGTGACGGGATGCCGCTCGACAAGGGCACGCGCCGTCACCATCTCGCAGACATAAAGCCCGCTGACCGTGCCGACGCGTTCCTGCTCGAGCTCGCGGCACAGCGTGCGGAAGGCGACGTTCGTGACGCCGGCCATCGGAGCCAACACCACGGGGCTGGCCAGCGTGATGGGGCCGATACGCACGGCAGGCTACCGCCGGCTCAGGGTCAGCGTGCCCTCGGTGTGATGCAGTTCCTTGGCAGTGACCCGCTTACCCGTGCGGGCTTCGCGGTCGAGTTGCCGCTGCTTGGAGATCTCGAACTTTTCGCACGACATCTCGAGCTCTTTGATCAGCATGGCCAGGTCGTCGCGCATCGCTGCAGCCTCACCGGTGAAGTCCTCGCGCTCGAAGATGCGCCATTTCTTCAGCACCGGCATCACGACGTCGTCAAGGTGGATACGCGGGTCGTAGACGCCGCCGACGGCGATCATCACGGCTTTGCGCCGGAACTCGGGTACCTGGTAGCCGGGCATCTGGAAGTTGCGCAGGACTTTGTGCAGCGACTTCATCGCTTGATTGGCCGCGATCTCGAACCCGGCCTCGGTGACGTCGCGATAGAAGATCATGTGCAGGTTCTCGTCGGCTGAGATCTTGGCGAGCAGCTGATCGGCAATGGTTTCGTTGCAGGCCTTACCGGTGTTGCGATGCGAGATCCGGGTGGCCAGCTCCTGGAAGGTGACGTAGATGATTGAGTCGAACAGGCTTTCGGCGAACAGGTCTTCTCGAACCTGCTGGTTCTGGCCCGGGCTGAAGCCCCGGTTGACAACCTCCAAGCGCAGCTTCTCCAACTCGACCGGGTCGACGGCGCGGGTCACGACCAGGTAGTCGCGCAGCGCGATCCCATGGCGGTTCTCTTCGGCGGTCCAGCGGTTGACCCATTGGCCCCAGGCGCCGTCCATGCTGAAGTTCATCGCGATCTCGCGGTGATACGACGGCAGGTTGTCCTCGGTCATCAGGTTCTGCACCATGGCCACCTGTGCGACGTCGGTCAGCTTGGATTGTCCGGGCTCCCAGTCCTGGCCGCCCAGCGCGTAGTAGTTCTTGCCATCCGACCACGGGATGTAGTCGTGCGGGTTCCAGGGCTTGTGCACGCTCAGGTGTCGGTTCATGTACTTCTCGACTACCGGCTCGAGTTCACGCAACAGGTCCAGGTCTTGACGATCCGGCACCACGCCTCCCAGTTATCTGTGTCTGTCGGTTCCAGTCAATATATCTGTGTATGTCGGTGACATCCAAGTTCCGGTCCGGTGGTTCGGCTAATGGGTCGAGGCCCGGTTGAGCAGCATCTCCACGCAGTAGTCGATGAACTGCTCGCGGCTGGCGGTCAGTCGCCCGTCCAGATAGGCGGTGAACAACGCGGTGAGGCCGCCGATCAAGCTGGTGGCGATCATCTTCTGGCGTACCGGATCGCCGATCTGAGTCAGCTTGTCCTGCAGCAGGTCGATGAAATTGGGCATCCACTGGGCGCCCGACCGGACCAGCACCGGTTCCACCGCCGGGGCCAGCAGCAGCACCCGCCCGCGCACCGGGTCGTCGACCATCAGTGCGACGAATCGCTCGACGGCCTCGCGCGGGGTGGTCGCCGACATCAGCGCCGACATCGCCCTGGCGCAGACGTCG
This sequence comes from Mycobacterium sp., assembly GCF_049278535.1. GTDB lineage: Bacteria > Actinomycetota > Actinomycetes > Mycobacteriales > Mycobacteriaceae > Mycobacterium. The sequence continues at coordinate 15,958 of NZ_JBAPMI010000239.1, forward strand.
TCATACACGGCGCGCACGAACTCGTCACGGTCGGCGAAGCTTTCGTAGAAGTAGCGTTCGGTCAGTTCGGCCTGCCGGCATGCCGCCCGTACGGTCACCGCCGGGCCGCTCGGCTGGCCGAGAAGCTGCACGCCGGCGGCGACGAGTTCGTCGCGCCGCAGGGCCTGGCGATCCTCCAACGGGACGCCGGACCAGCGACGCGCGCGTTGACCGGACGGCACTTCACTCCTAGACTCTTGTTGACAACGCATGTAGTCAGTTTGCCTGGCTCGGACAGGAAATTTCACCAGTGACTCAAGATACGTCCGCGGCGACCCCGGTTGCGCCGGGTTGCCCGGTTTCGCCGCTCGGATATGACGCCCCGCCTCAGCCACTCGGCCCCGAGTCGCTGACCTGGCGGTATTTCGGCGACTGGCGTGGCATGCTGCAAGGCCCGTGGGCCGGTTCCATGCAGAACATGCATCCGCAACTGGGTGCGGCCGTAGAAGGCCACTCGACCTTCTTCCGGGAGCGCTGGCCACGGTTGCTGCGGTCGCTGTACCCGATCGGCGGCGTGGTGTTCGACAGTGACCGCGCACCGACCACCGGGGCCGAGGTACGCGACTACCACGTCGAGATCAAGGGCACCGACAGTCAGGGCCGCCGCTATCACGCGCTCAACCCCGACGTCTTCTACTGGGCACACTCAACGTTCTTTGTCGGCACCATCCACGTGGCCGAACGGTTCTGCGGCGGTCTCACCGAAGCGCAGAAGCGCCAGCTGTTCGACGAGCACGTCGAGTGGTACCGGATGTACGGCATGAGCATGCGCCCGGTGCCGAAGAGCTGGGAGGACTTCCAGGTCTACTGGGATCACATGTGTAGCGAAGTGTTGGAGAACAACTACGCCGCACGTGAGGTGCTCAACCTGACTGAGCTACCGAAACCGCCTTTTGCGCAATGGATTCCGGACCGGCTCTGGGCCCTTCAGCGCAGACTGATGTCGCCGTTCTTCGTCTGGCTCACTGTTGGCCTGTACGACCCACCGGTGCGCAAGCTGATGGGCTACAGCTGGTCGCGTCGCGACGAGTGGCTGCACCGCCGCTTCGGCGACCTCGTCCGCGTGATTTTCGCCGCCGTGCCGTCGCGATACCGCAAGCATCCGCGGGCCCGGGCCGGCCTGGACCGCGCCACCGGCCGTATCCCCGCTGACACCCCGCTGGTGCAGACGCCGGCCCGCAACCTGCCGCCGCTCGACGAGCGTGGCGATCCAAAGCACTACTGCCCCAACGTCTAAGGCCGCCGACCGCCGTTGCGCTCGCGCCACAGGCGGTACACCTCGACCGCGTCGTCGCGGGGGTCGTACTGCATCGGCAGTCGCCGCTGCTGCCAGTCCTTGGCGAACTCGTCGTAGAAGGTGGACAACTCGAAGTACTTGCGGTCGTCGACGTAGTACGGCTCGTACTGGTCGCGTGAGGTCAGAAAGATGACCTGGTCAGGCGAGCAGTAATACAGCGAGCCAAGGCACATCGGACACGGTTGGGCCAGCACGTAGATGGTGGTACCGGTCAGGTGCTCGGTCCCCAACGTCATGCATGCCTCGCGGATAGCCAGAATCTCGGCGTGGGCGGTCGGGTCATGGCTCTGGGCAACTTTATTTGCGCTTTCGGCCAGAATTCGGCCGTCCTTGACGATCACCGTCGCGAACGGCCTGCCACCCTCGATGACGTTCTGCCGAGCCAGATCGATGGTCCGCTGCGCGAAATCCATCACGGATCCTCCATCCGAAAGCCAAGCTAATAACTAGCTGTTCTATATTGTTTTTACTTCGAGATGAGAGTCCTGGTTTCTATTCGCAGCGAGAGCGATAGTTGAGATCTTGCAACGAGCGTTGGCGCGTCGGCAACCATGGTTGCCGCCCAGCGCGCACTGGCATCAGACGCCGGACTGATCGACGTCGGCGTGGAGCGCCGAAGGCCTTGTTGTCTACCTGCCGCCCGACGCCCAGGACGCGCTGTTCGGCAACGTCACCGAGTTGAGCGCTCCAGAGCTGGCCTCTGAGTTCGTTCCTGACACAACCGTTTTCGCCGACCCCGCTGGCGCAGCCATCACGACCGGATGAGCGAGCTGGGATTCGAGATCGACTTCAACGAACTCGTCTATCACTACGGGCGCAGCCACATCATCGAAGACCTGACGAGGCGACGTTGGCAGGTGGCGCACCGCACCGTCGGCGAGATGCATCCCGCCAGCGGCTTCGTGTACTCCGACGACGAGGTCGCGCGGGCGTTTGCCGACATCACTTACCTCAACGCCGTACGCCGCTGACGGCGCCCAAAAACTACAACACCTAGCCGGCGATTTTGTCGGCCGTTCCGGCGCCAAAACCGTTGCGCCGAGTCGGCGATTTTGCGACGCGCCTGGCAAGGCCCGTATAGATTCCTGGCAACAAACTGTGCAGCGTTGACAACCACTGGTTACACTATCGCCCGGGGGTAGCTAGGCCGGTCCGAGTAGTTATTGAGGGACAAACTAGTGGCAGAGGCCCCCCGCACGATCGTCGACGTATTGTCCGCCAGGTCAGCGTCGAAAGATCCCGCGTACATTTTCCTCGCCGACGGCACGGCGGCGTCCGAATTGCGCTGGAGCTACGCCGACACCGCGAGCAACGCAGCGGCCTTCGCGGCGTGGCTTTCTTCTCGGGGTGTCCGCCGCGGATCACGTGTGGTGTTGGCGGTGAACCCGAGCCTGGACTACATCGCCGCACTCTTCGGCATCATGATGCTCGGCGCCGTGCCAGTACCCTGCTTTCCTCCGTTGCGTCCCAAGGAACTGGACCGGTTCCACGCGATCGTGCTCGACTGCGCGCCGCACGCAATCGTCATCGACGCGATGTACGACGCCCAGGCCGAAGTTCTGCTGCGCCGGCTGGCGTGCGTCGACATTCATCCGCTGGTCTGCTTCGTCGAGGAATTGGATACCCGCGCCGACGTGGTGAAGCCCGCGCCGTGCTCGCCCGACGACCTCGCCCTGATCCAGTACACATCCGGGTCGACCGGATCGCCGAAGGGCGTCTGCGTGACGCACGACAACCTGATGAGCAATTGCGAAGTCCTGTTCCGCAGCATGGGGCCGGACCCGAATCGAGTCGGGCTCTCCTGGCTGCCGCCCTACCACGACATGGGGTTGATGGGCACGATCATCCTGTCGCTGCACCACGGCTGGCCACTGGTGCTGATGTCGCCGATGCACTTCATGCAGCAACCCCGCCGCTGGCTGGAGGCCATCACCGACTACCGCGTTTCGATCACCGTCGGCCCGAACTTCTCCCTCGACGCCGCCGTCGAGGCCCTCGACGGCGATAACGAAGACCTCGACCTGTCAACGGTCAGGGAGTTTTATTGCGGGGCCGAACCCATCCGCGCGGATACCCTGGTCCGCTTCGAACTGTGCACGGCACCACTTGGGTTCGACGTCACCGCGATGATTCCCTGCTATGGGATGGCTGAGGCGACGCTCTTCGTCGCCGGGAAACGAAAGGGACTCCGCTACAACACTGTTGACGGCGCTGATGGCATCGTGGTCAGTTGCGGCGAAGTCGATTCCGAACACGTCGTGCGGATCGTCGACCCCGACTCGAATCGTGGGATTCCGGAAGGTCAGAGCGGTGAGATCTGGGTTCGCGGTCGCAGTGTCACCGCCGGCTACTTCAACCGGGATGCTTTGACGTGCAAGGTGTTCAACGGGCAACTCGATGGCGAAGATGACAGCTACCTTCGCACCGGCGACCTCGGTTTCATGCGTGACGGCGAGCTGTTCGTCACCGGACGAATCAAAGACCTCATCATTGTCAGCGGCCGCAACATCTATCCGCAAGACGTCGAGGCCAATGTGGTGCGCGCCGACCCTTCGCTACGGCGGGCGGTGGCGTTCTCAATACCCGGTGACGGAACCGAACGTCTGATCGTGGTCGCCGAGGCGGCCTTCACCCAGATCTCGATGGATTGCAACGCGAAGCTCACGGATGCCGTCCGCTCCAGTGTGACTTCGGAATTCGGTGTCGGACCTGACGTCCACATCTGCCCGCGACGCACCATTCCAACCACCACCAGCGGCAAGGTCCGTCGGCAAGAGGCCAAGCGGATGTTCCTGGCGGAAGCCATCCAGAGGGCGCCGGTATGAGCGCCGAACCCCTAGCCGCCCCATCGATTCGCGAGCGCGATGTGCTCGCCTCACGACTGGCGTATCTGACCGTCGGCCTACCAACCCTCGGAGCCGTTGGCGCGATTGTCTACGGGATCTACTTCGGGGTGACGTTGTGCGACGTCTTGTTATTCGTTGTCATGTACCTGATTACCGCGCTCGGCGTCGAGGCAGGGCTGCACCGCTACTTCACCCATCGTTCTTTCGAGGCGTCCGAACCGGTCAGGGTGTTCCTCGCGATCGCAGGGTCGATGGCGGCGCAGGGGCCGATCGTGTTCTGGGTCGCCAACCATCGGCTGCATCACGCGTTCGCCGACACCGACCGTGATCCGCATTCGCCCCGGCCGCAGGGCTCCGGGTGGTGGGGGCGCGCAAAAGGTTTGTGGCACAGCCACGTTGGTTGGCTGTTCGATGTCAAGAAGATCGACTGGAGCAGGCACACCCGGGACTGGCTCGCCGATCGCAGGGTGATGAAGATCAATGCCTGGTACTTCACGTTGGTGTTACTGGGCATCGTGATCCCCGGTGCCATCGGTGGGCTGGTCACACAATCGGTACACGGCCTCGTCGGTGGGATTCTCTGGGGCGGCTTCGCGCGGATCTTCGCCCTGGATCAGGCAACCTGGGCGGTGAACTCGTTGGGCCACACGATCGGTGCCCGGGCATTCCCGCTACGGGACGCAAGCCGCAATATCGGCGTCCTGGCGCCGCCCACGATGGGCGGGTCGTGGCACAACAACCACCACGCCCGGCCCGCGCTGGCCCAGACCCGGCGGCACTGGTGGCAGCTCGATCTGGCCGGAGACTTCATCCGGCTCCTCGACCGACTCGGTCTCGTGCACCGCGTGCGGTACGTCAATTCGCAGTCCGACCATGCAGAAGGTGCGCCATGACAGTCGAAACGCACAGTCCCACAGCATCTTCCCCCAAACCGAGCGAGGGGGAATCGCTCGCCAAGGCGATCCTGCAACTAAACCCGGCAAGCGCACGGGCCAAACGGGTGGTCGCGCTGGTCACGATCGGCATCCCGGCGCTCGGGTTCGGCTTCGCGGTCTACCTGATCGCCGCGGGACGGGCCACCGCGCTCGACTATGTCCTGTTCGGCGTGTTCTACGCGATACAGATGTTCGGGATCACCATTGGATTCCACCGCTACGTCGCCCACAAATCCTTCAAGACGTCCCGGTTCTTCGAGGGTGTCTTGATGATCTCGGGATCGATGGCGCTGGAAGGCCCACTGCTCTTCTGGGTCAGCACGCACCGCCGCCATCACCGCTATGCCGACGAGCGGGGCGACCCGCACTCGCCGAACCTGAGCGGCAGAAGCATCGCCGGGAAGCTGAAAGGGCTTTGGTACGCCCATATTCCGTGGATGTTCAGTGACCAGGAATCGAAAACGATGGTGTTTGCCCCCGATGTGCTGCGCGATCGGCGACTTTACAGCTACGACCGGACCTACCCCATCTGGGGATTGGTCGGGCTGCTGGTACCGGCCGGCATCGGGTGGGCCGTCGGTGGCAGCCTCGCTGCGGCGGTGTCCGGCTTCATCTTTGGTGGACTGGCGCGTGTATTCGTGGCAAATCAGGCGGCCTGGTGTGTCGGCTCGGTCAGCCACATGATCGGGTCGCGACCGTTTGCCAACCGTGACGACAGCGCCAACAACTGGCCGGTGGCGTTCTTCACTTTCGGTGAGGGTCTGCAGAACAACCACCACGCCTTTCCCGGTGCATATCGACACGGAATGCGTTGGTGGGAACCGGACCTCAGCGGCTTGGTGATCTGGATGCTGGCGAAGGCGCACATCGTATGGGATCTGCACATGCCCAGCCGGACCACGATCAACAACCGGCTGCGCCGCAACCGGGCCACCGTGCCTGCCGTGTCCGCTGCCGGAGCGAGGTGACGATGTTCAGGAGAGCCAAGACACCCACGATCGACGGACCGTTGACCTACGAATCGCTGCGGTCTTGGCTGATCGCCGATTTGGCACGTCGGGTGAAGTGCGACGAATCGGATGTGGATACCGCTAAACCCTTCGATGCCTACGGACTCGACTCACGAACGGCAGTACAGGTTTCCGGCGCGCTGGAGAAGGTCGTCGAACGACGGCTCTCTCCGGCGATCCTGTTCGACCACGGCACGATCGATGACCTCGCCACTTACCTTATCCGTGAGCTCGACCTTCCGGACCTTCCGGATTGAGCACCGTCGAAGAGCCCGCCATGACTCAAAAGCCCTCCCGCCCCGTCATTCCGACCGACCCCGACCCGCGATTCCGCGATTTCATCGCGAAGAGCAACGCCATCGAGGGGGAGAAACTGGCCGAAGCAATCCCACGGGAGTACATGCAGCCATCGGTAATTCGCGGCCTGGCCGGGCTGGCTGTGAGCCTGGCGCTGTATGCCGGCTCGTTGGCCGGCATCGCGTGGGCGCACAACTGGTTCCTCGCGGTCCCGTTAATCGTTATCGCCGGGCTCGGCGGGTGGGGTTTGCATTGCATCGGACATGATTGCGGGCACGGCGCCTTCTCCCGCAATCGCCAATTGAACTTCGCGATCGGCCATTTCGTGCTGCTGCCGCTGATGTATCCGTTCCATGCCTGGCGACACGAGCACAACACGCACCATGCCCATACCAACAACTTGGAGCTTGACGTCGACTGGCGTCCGGTCTCCATGGACTTGTACCGACGGATGCCACGCCGGTTCCGGTTCGTCTACTTCAGCACGCGCTCGTGGGCGATCTGGGCCGGCACCGTCAACTACTGGATCAAATCGGGTTTCCGGCCTTCGTATTACCCCAAAAGGGCGATGCAGCGTGACGTGCGCCGCTCAATCTGGTTCGTCGCGGTGGTGGGCGGCGGATACCTGGGCGCGCTGACGTACTTCACCGGGTGGCAGGGCCTGCTGCTGTATTTCGTTGCGCCGTGGTTAGCGATCCACGCGTGGTTCTCGATCACCACGCTGATGCAGCACAGCGCCGAGGACATCCCGTACGTGCCGGACCGGTATTGGACGCGAAATGCGAGCAGACTGCTGGTCACTACCGACTTCGTCTACCCGCGGTGGTTGTTGTTCTGCACGCACTACATCTCGCTGCACACTGCCCACCACGTCGCTCCCTCGGTGCCCTACTACAACCTGCCGAAGGCGCAGACAGCATTGAGACAGCGGTACCCGGACATGGTCCGTGTCGAAAAGGCCAGCATCGGCCGACTCTGGAACATTGTCCACAAATGCCGTTTCTACGACCCGATCTCGGGCCTATACGCGACGCGGCCCATGTTCAGGTCCGACCCGGTATCGGCCCCGACGATATCGGCGCCCACGGAAGCGACTCCGCCAACAACCGCCGGCGCGGCATGAGAACGGGCACGATGCTGGCTGCTGCCACCGCACGCGGCCATCGCGTAGTGCCGAGGTTGGCCGGTCGCGTCCACACGGCGATGTTCGTCAACACCCGCGGACTCGGCCGCTCCTGGAGCGACATGTGTCCACTGGGTGCTCGCCGCATCGAAATGACCGGCGTGCACCGAGTCGCGGCTGCTTACCAGTGGGGCAGACAGGATCCTAGCGTGCTCGCACTACACGGCTGGGGCACTGACAGCACCACGATGGCGGCCGTAGTGAACGTTGCAGTGGCTCAGGGTGAATCGGTGATCTGCTTCGATGCTCCCGGTCATGGTGCATCGCCGGGGTCGCAGGCCACCATGGCCGAATATGTCGAGGCTGTTGGCGCTGTGCTGCAACACTTTCCAAGTATCCAGACCGTGGTCGCGCATTCGTTGTCGGCGATTGCAGTGGTAGCCGCTCTTGCTCGGTCGGAGTCCAACGGGGTGCGGTCGTTGCTGCTGCTTGCACCCGTTTGCTCGCTGACCGGTGTACTCGACAGGTGGGCGGCACAGCGACGGCTACCCGCGGGTGTGCCGGCGCTGATCGATAAAGAGTTGCACCGGCGCGATGGCGTCACGGTATCGCACTGGGACATAAGAACTTTGGGCATCGACACCGACCTGGAGGTCTGCATCGTACATGACCCGCAGGACCACTCGGTTCCGGTCAGCGATGCGTTCGAGATCGCCGCCGGCGGCCGGGCCGAGTTGATCGAGGCGCCGGGCGTCGGGCACCACGGGATTGTGAGCAGCGAGCAGATGCGCGCTGCGCTGACATCGCTCCTGGCAACCCAGGGCCTCTACCAGTCGCCACCTCGAAAGGTCGTTCAATGACGATCACAGGTCCCGCAACCAGATCCATTCCCGACCTTGTTCGTGAACGCGCAAGCCTGCAACCGAACGAACCCGCGTTCACATATGTCGACTATGACCACGACCCCAGCGGGATTGCGGAAACCCTGACGTGGTCGCAGCTCTATCGGCGGATATGCCAGGTGGCCGCCGAGTTGCGCCGGCTCGGGACGGAGGGCGATCGGGCCGCGATCGTCGCGCCTCAGGGCCTCGACTACATCGTCGGCCTGCTGGGTGCATTCGAAGCCGGGCTCATTGGGGTCCCGCTGTCGGTACCTCACGTCAAAGCCCACGATGAACGGGTCAACCGGGTGCTTGCCGACTCTGCTCCGGCCGTGGTGCTGACCACCTCCGCGGTCGCCGGCGGAGTCGCCGAGTACATGCAGGAGCAAGACCTCGCCTTCGCTGCGCCGTTCGTCGCGGTCGACAAGGTCGACGGACCACCGGGCCTCACTGGCACTGGCCCGCAGCACGGCACGGCGTTACTGCAGTACACCTCCGGATCGACCCGCCAGCCGGCCGGTGTGATGGTGTCCCATCGCAACCTGGTCGCGAACTTCGAACAGGTCATGACCGGCTATTTCGGCGACACCGGTGGCACCGCTCCACCGGAGACCAACATCGTTTCGTGGCTGCCCTTCTACCACGACATGGGGCTGTTCATCGGGGTCTTTGCACCGATTCTGGCCGGCATGCACAGCGTGTTGACCAGTCCAATGGCGTTCCTGATCCAGCCCGCGAGGTGGGTGCAGTTGATGGCCACCCAGCCGGCGACGTTCTCGCCCGCACCGAACTTCGCCTTCGAACTGGCGGTGCGCAAAACCAGCGACCACGACATGGCTGGTCTGGATCTGCACGGGGTGACCCACATCATCTGTGGTGCCGAGCGGGTCCACGTAGCGACGCTCAACCGCTTCACCGAGCGGTTCGCGAAATTCAAGCTGCGGCCGCAGGCGATTCGGCCCTCGTACGGGTTGGCCGAAGCAACCGTGTACGTGGCGGCCCGCGCACCGGGGCACCCGCCAAAAGTCGTGCACTTCGAATCCGACAAGCTGTCGGCCGGCCATGCCGAGCCCCGAAGCGACTCGGCCGGAACGGCATTGGTGAGCTATGGAGTGCCGCTGGCGCCGACCGTGCGAATCGTCGACCCCGAATCCAGAATTGAGAAACAGGCCGGCGAGGTCGGCGAGATCTGGATACACGGTGACAATGTCGCGCAAGGGTACTGGGGGCGCGCCGACGCGACGGCCGAAACATTCGGGGGACGTCTCGTCGAGCCCTCCGCGGGCACCCCCGAGGGACCGTGGCTGCGCACCGGCGATCTCGGCGTGATCAGCGACGGTGAGCTATTCATCGTGGGCCGTATCAAAGACCTGGTGATCATCAACGGGCGAAACCACTATCCGGACGACCTGGAAGCGACGGTCCAGGAGATCACTGGCGGCCGGGTCGCCGCGATCTCGGTTCCAGATGCGGTCGACGAACGGGTGGCCCTGGTCATCGAGTGCAAGCCGCGCGGCGATTCAGCAGAAGACATCGCAAAGAAGATCGACGTCGTGAAACGCGATGTCAATGTGGCGATATCGACCGGTCACGGCATCCGTGTCGACGATCTCGTGATGGTTGCGCCCGGTTCGATCCCGATCACCACCAGCGGCAAGATCAGACGCGGTGCGTGTGCCCAGCTGTACCGGCAAAACCAGCTGGCGCGAATCGGCTAGTCCCCCGTCTCAAGGAAGCTTGGGCACTGGTGATCACGGACGAACTTGACGAAGGCCTCCGTGTTTTCCTTCCAGTCCTCCGGGAAGCCTTCGAGATTCGTGAAAACCGTGGTGATCCCCGTCTGGCTGAACAGTTTCACCGCATCCTCGGTGTACTTGTCGAAGTCAGTGTCGAAGATGCCCTGCTACTGAAAATGTAATCCCGAACCGACGTCGAACAGCACCCAGCGCAAATAGTGCAGGCGCAGCGGTGCGAGCACGTCAAGGCTGCCGGCGATTGCGGCTTCAATCTGCTTGCCGTACGCACGCACGGCTTCTTCGCGGCCCTCTTTGACCTTCGCAATGATCGAGAAGCCATAGCACGCCGGGGTGCGCGGATAGACCGGGCCGTACCGGCCTCGTTCCATTTCGAGCTAGCCCTCTTTGGGAAGTGCAATCGCGGCGGGTTTGCTCCAGTCGCGCTCGATCGCCGGGATGGTCATCCTCCAGTCCGCTATCCCCAGTGGGCGGGAACACTTGCACTCGAGCTTGTACGCCGGTCGTCCCTCAGCGCAACACTCTGGCCGGACTGAAACACGTGGGTCAGTGTTGGGAGTGTAGGCCTGATCATCACAAACCCAACCTCGCCAAAACCGCCCCACGATAATCGGTCAGGCGGCGGGTCACTCTGGGCTTTGCTTGCGCTGGCCAGGCCCTCGGGATGAGCGGGCGCACGGCAGTCTCCCACCGCAGAACCTTTACCGGCACCGGGCGAACAGATTCTCGCAATACATTCCGACCCCATCCGAGTCGACTGCTGGACCGCCTTCATCGGCCGGGTCCACAAATAGTGCTGGGGTCTGGGTCAATATTTGATCAATTATCGGGGGTGATGGCGGCACATTAATGTCTGGCTGCGCGTGCGCTACGCCGGCGCCACCCGCCAGAGCGATGACACTCATCGCGCCCGCGAGCAGTCCGCGAGTGCATGAGTGAAGTTTCACCGCCGCCCTCTCGGTCGTCTGGCCTAATTGCCCGGTTATCGCCACGATTTAGTCACTAGAGACAATTCTAGCGCTGCGGCCACGTAGCGGGTCTACCCCAGCATTCGGGATCCATATCGCATAACAGTTACGAACAAGCAACGACATTGCTAGTCGGCCAGCCAGAGTCGCAACTCGAATGCCGGCGCCACGTACGGTATCGCGCGTGAGGCCGTTAACCGTGGTCGTTCGCCGCGCTGCGGTTTTCGCCACCTGCCTCATTACGTCAGTGACCATTGCGCCTTTGACTGCTGCTGATCCTGACGTTTCCCCGGTGGGCGCGGCGGCACCGGCCGACGGACGGGTGCCCCCGGCGGAAACGGCAATCCTGAACACTCCCGATGGCTGGAGACTGGCCCTCGGTGCGAAGGACGAAATACTGCTTCCTGTAGCACCTTTGACCACAGCGATTTCGTCGCGCGAATACCTGGCGAGCGGAATATTCGCCGGCTCGCTGACTGGACCTGAAACGCCGCGCGGCGTCCTTGAGGTGGGTTACGAGATCGGCTGCGGAATCGATATGAGCACGTCCAATGGCGTCACGATCGCGGGTAGCGCGGGCCTCAACCCGGGCGTCGGCCTTCCGTTGGCCGGTGGTTTCATCCCGTTGGTTACCGTGCCGACCAACGGCGTGCTCACCGTCGGGCTCAAGCCCGGCCTGGTAATCGTGGTGCCGGTGGCCAAGAAAGCGTTCAAGGGTGCAAATCCCTGGGTCATGATCAGCAACTTCCATGTCAAGATCGACGGATGCGTAGGCCAGTCGTTCATCCGTTCCTACGCGACGCTGACGCGCGAGACCGATGAATCCGACGTGGTGCTGTCCTACGTCGGCGTCACCAAAGCCGTCTGACCGAGGTCGCAGGGTGCCAGCGCTCACGGCAGGCAATGCTTCTGACCATGGAAGGAGCGACGACGGCCGGTACTTCAGCACTCGCCGGACGTATTCGTCGTCGGTCGTCCGCCGAGCATCGGCTTCGCTGGGGATCATGGGCATCATTTTCCTCGCCACAACGGGACGGACGCGCAGAAGGATTTATTGTTGGTCTCCACCCAGGCGGTGCCAGGCGCCCGCGTCAGCGACGGCAAACTAGTGCGTCCGACTGGTGGAGGTCGATCAAAGAGGCCGGGTCGCCGCGATCACGGTTCCAGGTGCAATTGACGAACAGCTGGTCCTGGTCGTCGAATACAGCCGCGCGGCGCTTCAGCAGAAGAGATCGCGGTGCGGATCGACGTCGTACAACGCGATGTCAACTACGCGATCTCGAGGGATCACGGCGTCCGTGTCGCCGATCTCGTGCTGGTTGCGCCCGGTTCGATCCCGATCACCACAAGCGGCAAGATCCGCCGCGCGGCGTGTGCTCAGCAGTACTGCGCCAAACAATTCGTGCGAATCGGCTGACGCAACGTCAGTCGGTGAAGTCGATCCGCACCGATACCGGCGTCGTCTCCAGCGCCTTGGCGACCTTGGATCCCATTCGCCCGAACTTGCGGCCGCGCTCCACGACGTCGTCATCGGGCCTGAATTTCGCCACTCCGGCGCGCCACTGACTGCCCTGTCGCACGCGGACATTCGGGTTATCGCCGATATTGCTACCCCACCCGGACCGGGTGCCGTGCTGAGAGATGAGCCACGCCCCGTGGTCGTCGAATTGCGCAGACACCGGAACCCGGCGGGCCTGACCGGTCTTGCGGCCGACAGTTTCCAGTTCGGTGGCCAGCGCGGTTCGCAGCCCGAGTTTGCTCAACGCTTGGACGGCCGGATTGATCAGGCGTCCGACTGCTCGTTCTCTGCGGAACTTGCGCAACGTTTTGTCGTCATCGGTGTTCGTCACGGCTGTCTCCAATGTTGAACGGTGGCCGGCGTGCTTGTTGATGTCACGGTAGTAGACCAATTGGTATAGTTCAACCCATGTCCGCACGTGACGCCCTCATTTCCAGCATCACCGGCCTGGTCCAGCGCCGAGGTGTCGCCGGAGCCGGCCTCGGCGCCCTACTGGAGGACAGCGGCGTCGCACGGCGCACCGTCTACCTGAATTTCCCCGGCGGTAAAGCCGAACTCGTCGCCGAAGCCACCCGAGTCGCCGGACAGGGCTTGAGCGCAGTGATCCGGTCGGCCGATGACGGCGGCGACCCGGTCCAAGCCGTCCTGATCTTCATCGACCAGTGGAAGGTGCACCTGCGCACGACGGACATGGAAGCGGGCTGCCCGATCGTTGCCGCGATCCTCGGCCGATCAGAAGCACCCGCAGCGACGCGGGCCGCGGCTGAGGCCGTCGACGAGTGGCGGGCGATCCTTGCCGATCGCTTGGTCGGCTCCGGCATCGACCCGGACAACGCACGTTCGCTGGCGACATTGGCGATCGCCGCGATTGAGGGCGCTGTCCTGATCTCACTCGCCAGCGGGTCGACCGATGCCCTCGACGATGTAGGACGTCATCTCGCCGAGGTGATCCGACTACACCTTCCGGACGGGCAGTAGATCGACAATCTGGTGCCCCCACTAGGACTCGAACCTAGGACCTGCGGATTAAAAGTCCGTAGCTCTACCAACTGAGCTATAGGGGCGGCGACGAACAAGGATACCGGGGCCTCGTTTGAGGATTCGGTCCCCGGTGCCCTAAGCTGACCTGGCTCCAGCGAACCACGTTGCGAGTACCCCGGAGTGATTCGGTTCTGGCCCCCATCGTCTAGTGGCCTAGGACGCCGCCCTTTCACGGCGGTAGCACGGGTTCGAATCCCGTTGGGGGTACGCGCGCCGCGGCAACGCGGAGCGGTGGTAAAGCAAGGCCCTGTGGCGCAGTTGGTTAGCGCGCCGCCCTGTCACGGCGGAGGTCGCGGGTTCGAGTCCCGTCAGGGTCGCCACCACGGCGAGGCACACGATGCCTTCCGGCCAGGTAGCTCAGTCGGTACGAGCGTCCGCCTGAAAAGCGGAAGGTCGCCGGTTCGATCCCGGCCCTGGCCACCAGGAGCTAGTCGAATTCGATGGGCAGACTTTTCGGCCCGCTCAGGCTGACGATCGGTTTCCAGGGCACCGGCCCGGCAATTCGCGGGTTACGCAGTCGTGCGGTCAGAACATTCAGCGCTTCGGCGATCTCACGCCTGGCCAGGTTGGCCCCCAGGCAGTAGTGCACCCCGCCGCCGAAGGTCAATATCGCCGGTGCTCCCTCGCGGGTGATGTCGACGCTATCGGGGTCGTCGTAGACGGTCGGATCGCGGTTGGCCGCAAAGGTATTCATCAGCACCATGGTTCCGGCCGGGAAGATGTAGCCGCCGAGTTCCACGTCGTCGACCACCAGGCGCAGAGTTCCGCCCGCGATCGGCGAGTGGCGCATGGTCTCCTCCACCGCGTGCATGGCCAGCTCGGGATTGTCTCGCAGTAGCTCCCACTGATCCGGGTGCTCGCAGAGCACCTGCACGGAGGCGGCCACCTGGTTGCGGGTGGTGTCGGTTCCGGCCAGCAGCAGCCCGCCCGCGAGCATGCGTAATTCGGCGGCGTCGAGCCGATCACCGTCGTCCTCGGCGCGAATCAGGTCGGAGAGCAAATCATCGGTGAGGCTGCGCCGACGATGGGCGACCATGTCGTCGACGTAGTCGTCGAGTTCGCCCCAGGCCCGCATCACGACAGGCTGGAGGGCCTGAATGTCGGCGGAGAAGCTGAACGCTTGAAAGATGTCATCGGCCCAGGAAGAGAACCGCTGCCAGTCCTCGCGGGGCGCGCCCAGCAGTGCGCAGATGATCGGGACAGGGTAGGGCCGCGCGAGGTCGGCGACGACGTCACAGTGGCCGTTGTCGGCGATCTGGTCGACCAGATCGCTCATTACGTCGACCATGGCATCGTGCAGGCGCGCCACCGTTCGAGGGGTGAACGCCTTGGAGCACAGACCGCGTAACCGACGATGCGTCTCGCCCTCCACACACAGCAAGCTGTTGATCACCTTGTCCCACAACGGACCCGACGTGACGCCTTGTGCTTGCAGGACGATGCCGGGCGGGGGTTGGAACCGTTCGTCGCGCAGCACGGCGCGGACGAGCTGGTAGGAGAGCAGTTCAGGTCCGAACGGACCTATTGCTATGGGCGCCTGCTGTTGCGCCGCCCGGAAGCGGGGATAGACCGCCGTAGGCGTTTCGTCGGCGCCGTAGCTCAGCGTGGGCAGATCGGCGTCGAAAACACTTGGCGAGATGGTACCGATGGTCATGACGGTCTCCTTTGACGCGTCCGACAGGCTTTGGTCAGCATAGGTCGGGCTTTCGCGCCCGCTCGGCAACGCCGGTAAACTACAGACGTGTAATTCGGCGTGACGTGGGCGCAGGGCGCCCGCGCCGGCAAAAGGAACGGCCCATGGACCCACTCAAGATATGCAGCGTTGAATTCGACGACCGCGACCCTTATCGCGCGACCTTCAACGTCCACCTGTCCCGCGACATGACGGACTTCGAGCGTCAGGCGCTGCCACCGCTGCTCTCCTCCGGGTTTTCCCCGTCGGAGGCGAGGGGCTCCGCGGTGGTGGCCATCAGAAATGCGACGATCACGATGATCGAAGACCACCGCGATCTGCTCAAGCAGATTGTCGCGGAGGCCGAATCTTTGGCCAGGACAATGGAACACGACCAACACGCCGTGGCGGCTCAGATCGCGGCCAGAGTCGAGGGCGTCCGCCAGCGCGCCGCGGCTATCGATTGGAGCTGACGCCGGCGACGGGAGCCGCATACTGAACCCATGCTTCGGCTTCTGGTTGCTTTGCTTCTGCTCACCGCATTGACCCGCGGCGTAGCCGACGCCGACGTGCCCCCGTTGAGTCCCGAGGCGCGGGCGGCCGGGCTCGTCGACGTTCGTTCAGTTGTCCCCAACGCGCTGCTCGACCTGCGCTATGCGACGCCGAACAACTTCACCCACACCCAGCTCTATCCGGCCAACGCCCGATGTCTGGTGCATGAGTCCATGGCCGCCGGGCTTGCGTCGGCGGCGAAGGCACTTGCTTCGCAGGGCAACGTGCTCGTGTTCTGGGACTGCTATCGACCGCACGATGTGCAGGTCAAAATGTTCGACATCGTCCCGAATCCGGCGTGGGTGGCCAAGCCCGGCAACTTCGCCCGCAGCCACGAGTCCGGCCGCTCAGTGGATGTGACGCTGGCCAACGTCAACGATCAGTGCCCGCGTTGTCTCGTCGACATGGGCACTGACTTCGATGACTTCTCCTCGCGGGCAACGGCTTTCGCCACCGACGGTGTCAGCGCCGTCCAGCAGGCGAACCGCGGCCGACTGCGTGACGCGATGAGTGCCGGCGGCTTGCCGGTGTACTCCGGTGAGTGGTGGCACTTCGACGGTCCCGGCGCCGGGGTTCAGCGCGCCATCCTGGACGTTCCGGTAAATTAGATATCTCATAATATGAGACACGTGTTTCGTATTATGAAACAGCCGGCGGTAACCTTGACCTCGAACAGAATTCGATCGCAAGGGAGCCGCGCCATGACCGGGAAACCTCAGGCCGTCTACACCCACGGGCATCATGAGTCGGTGCTGCGCTCGCACCGGGTGCGCACGGCGGAAAACTCAGCCGGTTATCTGCTGCCGCAGCTGCAGCCCGGCATGTCGGTGCTCGACGTCGGCTGCGGCCCCGGGACCATCACCGTCGACCTCGCTGCCCGGGTCGCACCCGGACGGGTCACCGCCGTCGAAATGACCGATGATGCATTGGATTTGGCACGCGCCGAGGCGCAGAGCCGCGGTCAGTCGAACATCGACTTCGTGACCTCCGACGTACACGCTCTTGAGCTGCCTGACGACACCTTCGACATCGTGCACGCCCATCAGGTGCTACAGCACGTGGCCGACCCCGTGCAGGCGCTGCGGGAGATGAGCCGGGTGTGTAAGCCGGGCGGTATTGTCGCCGCCCGCGACTCGGACTATGCGGGGTTCACCTGGTTCCCGCAGCTTCCGGCGCTGGACCGCTGGATGACGCTCTACTGTGCGGCGGCGCGGGCCAACGGCGGTGAACCCGATGCGGGCCGTCGGCTGTTGTCCTGGGCTCAGCACGCCGGATTCGACGACATCACGCCGACCGGCGGGCTGTGGTGCTTTGCCACGCCGGAGACCCGCGACTGGTGGGGCGGGATGTGGGCAGACCGGATCGTCGAGTCGGCGCTGTCGCGGCAGCTGGTCGAGTCGAGGATGGCCACCGCCGCGGAACTCGACGAGATCTCCTCGGCGTGGCAGGACTGGGCAGCCGCTCCTGACGGCTGGCTGGCCGTCCCGCATGGCGAGATTCTCTGCCGCGCGTAACCCACCTGCGCATTTAGCCTGGTCAGACGAGCGATATTGGCATTCTCTTTTTTTGCAAGTACGTTATCGTCTGAAAGATAACTGCACTCTGACTGGCAGTCCCCATCGACCAGGGAGAACAACGTGCGTCTCGGAGTAATGATCGGCGCCGAGCGAGGAGACTCGGCGCGCAAGGTCACCAAGATGCTCGCCGACAT
>NZ_JBAPMI010000240.1:0-3776 GCF_049278535.1 Mycobacterium sp.
CAAGATCGAGCAGAACACGCGGACCCTGGTTGACCGGCTTGCCTCGACAGGCATCCGGGTCACCGGCATCACGAAGGCTGTGTTGGGCTCGCCGGGAGTCGGCGCGGCGAT
Organism: Mycobacterium sp.; assembly: GCF_049278535.1. Lineage (GTDB taxonomy): Bacteria > Actinomycetota > Actinomycetes > Mycobacteriales > Mycobacteriaceae > Mycobacterium. The sequence goes on from NZ_JBAPMI010000240.1 coordinate 112, forward strand.
GCTGCGCGGCGGCGCCCGCGGACTCGGTGATTCCCGGGTGCCGAACCTCGCTCGGCTAGCGGAGCTCGACCAATTACCGTTACGCACGGCGATCCGCAGCCCCATGCTCAGCGAAGTGGCACGGGTCGTCGACGTCGCCGACGTAAGTCTGAATACCGACGCAGTCGTGCTGGCAGCGCTCAATCAAGCTGCGTCTCAACAGAACCGGATGCACGCCGTCGTGCTCATGGTCGAGCTGGGTGATCTACGCGAGGGCGTCGCGCTGGACGACGTCCCCGAGGCCGTGCGGGCCGTCCTCGGACACTCCTCCCTCCGACTGGTTGGGCTCGGCGCCAACCTCGCCTGTCAGAACGGTGTCGTGCCCGACGACCGGAACATGGGCGTCCTCTCCGGGCTCGCCGACGACATCGAGGCGCTGCACGGGATCTCATTCGACGTCGTCTCAGGCGGCAACTCGGCGAACCTGAACTGGGCTCTGCACACCCACGACGTCGGCCGGATCGATGAGCTCCGACTCGGCGAAGCCATCCTCATCGGCGTCGATCCGCTGTATCGGACACCGATCCCCGGCCTGCACACGGATGCCTTCACCTTGACCGCTGAGGTCATCGAGGTTGCCGCGAAACCGGCTCAACCCTGGGGAGATCGTGCTCAGGCGGCCTTCGGCGAGGCGCCAGCCCGCACCGGCAGCCGGACCGTGCATCAAGCAATCCTGGCCCTCGGTCGCCAGGACGTGGACCCGGACGGTCTGCGGCCACCCGAGGGCATCACGATCCTCGGGACAAGCAGCGACCACCTGGTGGTCGACCTCGGCGATCACCCCGTCGCGGTCGGCGACGAGATCGACTTCGGTGTCAACTACGGAGCACTGGTGCGGGCGATGACATCGCCCTTCGTCACCAAGATCGAGCACCTTGGCGGAGTCGCGCGACTGACTCTTTGAGAACTACCTGGATGAGTTTTCGGACTGGCTCGCGTTCAAGCGGACGAAGGGCATTTCAGGATGCTGTCGGCTGAGGCGGCGAGAAGGAGAAATCATGGCAGTCGCCGGCGACGCCTTCCGTTGCGTACCGGCCGGCTGGGACTACTGACCGCTTGTTGCGGACGAGGAAGACGGTCGAAGGCCGAAGCTAGTGTTCGGGGGTTGGCCGCGACTGCAGCGTCGGTGCGGCGGCGGCGAAGATCTCGTCGCGACTTCCGTTGAGGGGCGGATAGATTCGCCTGCCGTTGATTGTGCGCTTGGTGGCTTTGGCTTCGGCCCCGCTGGCGATCACCTGCCGATCCCAGCCTTCGGTATAGACGGCCCCCGCAGGTCCGAGGTCCAAAACTGTTACATACCAGGGAATCCGAAGAGACAACATCGGCTCACCAAGTAGATCGCTGATGACGTTGTAGCCGGCGAACCGCCCCATCGGCCTGCCGTGCTGGCAGGACATCACCGAAATGTGCCCATCGTCCATCCACGCGGCCGCAACATCCCCGGCAGCGAACACCCCTTCGACGTTGATCACGCGCAGCTGCTCATCAACAGCAACCCGGCCGAGCCCGTCACACTCGACGCCCAGATCCGCGGTAAGCGGACTGGAGCGCATACCGGCACACCACACCACTGTCGACGCGGCCAGCCACTCCCCCGTCGACAATGCCACTCCGTCTAGATCGATCGCGGCGACACCAACACCGAGCCTGGTCTGCACCCCGTTCGCCGTGAGCGCGGCCTCGATCACCGGGCGCGCCGACGCGCCCATGTCCGAGCCGACGTACCGGTTGCGGTCAACAAGTATGACGCGGGAAGTGATGTCTCCGAACAGCTTCGCCAGCCGCGCGGGCAGTTCGCAGGCGGTCTCAATGCCGGTCAGTCCGGCGCCCACCACGATCGCAGTCGCCGCGGCGAGCGTGTGCTGACCGTTGGCGATCTCCATCAGGTGCCGCTGCAGCCTTCGCGCGCTGTCGTACGTGTCGACGTCGAAGCCGAACTCATCGAGACCGGGGATGTCCGGCTTGACCACTCGGCTGCCCAACGCCACCACGAGACGGTCGTAGCTGCGGGTACCGAGCGCGGTGGCCACCGTGCGCGAAACTGGGTCGATCGCCGTCACATCGGCCGCGACGTGCTCGACCCCGACCGGGTCGAGTACATCCCGCAGCGGAATGCGGCACGCCGACAGATCGGCTTCGTAGTTGCGCACCCGGATGTCGTGGTACGGCAGTGAACTGACGACCGTGATGTTCACCTCGCCGGGTGCGACGCCGAGTTCGTCGATTCGGCGGGCCGCACCAAGTGCGGCCCACAGACCAGCGAACCCCGAGCCGAGCACAACGACGTCGCTCACCGGGCTAACAGCTACGTCTGCGGATCCGGCGGGGCCTCGTGCCGCGGCTGGTACAAGAGTGCGCGAACCAGCGGGCGCGGGCCGACGGACCGAAGCATCTGGCTGGCCGGGCGGACCCGTACCCGCTTCGGCCACCAGAACCAGCGTCCCATCACCGTCATGATCGACGGCGTGATCAGCGACCGGACGACGAAGGTGTCGAACAACAGGCCGATGCCGATCGTCGTGCCGAATTGGCCGATCGCCCGGAGATCGCTGGTGATCATCGTGCCCATGGTGACGGCGAACACCACACCGGCGGCAGTCACCACCGGGCCAGTGACACCCATGCCGCGGATGAGTCCCGTTTTCAGGCCAGCTCCGATCTCCTCCTCGATTCGGGACACCAGCATCAGGTTGTAATCGGATCCCACCGCCAAGAGCACAATCAACGCGAATTCGGTTGCCACCCAATGTAACTGGAAGTTACCAAGGTGCTGCCAGATCAGTGTCGAGAACCCGAAGGCCGCCCCCAACGACATCACGATGGTGCCGACGATGACGCCTGCGGCGACCAGAGCGCGGGTGACGATCACCATGATGATGAAGATGAGCACGATCGAGGCCACCCCGGCGATCATCAGGTCGTACTTGGCACCGTTGGCGATGTCATAGAACGTCGCGGCCGTACCGCCGAGATAAATGTCGGCGTTCTCCAGCGAGGTGAGTTTCAGCGCCTCCTTGGCCGCTGCGCGCTCCTGACCGACGGACGCGATTCCCTCCACCGTCGCCGGATCCACCGCGTGCGTGATGATGAAGCGAGCGGCCTTGCCGTCCGGCGACACCATCAGGCTCAACCCAAATTGAAAGTCAGAGTTCTGGAAGATCTCGGGCGGCAGGTAGAACAGGCTTTCTGTCCGAGAGTTGTTGAATGACTTGCCCATCACGGCGCTGGTGTCGGTCAACCGGTCGAACTGATCGATCAGGCTGTTGAACGAGCTGTAGATGGTCAGCGTCGTATCCCGGATCGCTTTCGAGACAGCGATATTCTCGGGAATGATCGCCAGCAATTCGCGCGTGGCCGCGGCCGTGTTGTTGAGGTCGCTGGTGAGGGCGTGGAACTTTTCAGCCAGCTGATCGAACCCGTCCAACGAGTCGAACAACGATCTGGTGGACCAGCAGATCGGAATATCGAAGCAGTGCTTGTCCCAGTAGAAGTAACTGCGGATCGGCCGGTAGAAATCGTCGAAATTCGCGAAATTGTCACGGATTTCGTCCGTGATGGCCGCCGTCTCCCCCGTGGTTTTCGAGCTGTCGTCCGCGGCGTTCGCGAGCTTCTGGGTGACCGTGTAC
>NZ_JBAPMI010000241.1:0-10187 GCF_049278535.1 Mycobacterium sp.
CCGGCCTTCGACGATGCGTACGGGATGATGTCGGGCGCCGGGCGCAGTGAGCCCGAGGTGCTGACGTTGATGATCGACCCGCGGCCTGCCGCCACCATCCGCTCGCCGACCAACGCGGACAACCGGAACGGGCCCTTGAGATTGAGATTCACCACCGCATCGAACAGCTTCTCGGTGACGTCGGTCAGCTTGTCGTAGACCGGTGACATGCCAGCGTTGTTGATCAGCGTGTCGACCTTGCCGAAGCGGTCATATACCGCGTCGACCAGCCCGTCGAGCTGATCCCACCGCCCGACGTGTACCTGATACGGCATCGCCGCGCGACCTGTCTCGCTTTCGATCTGGTCGGCCACGGCGACGCAGTTCTCCATCTTGCGGCTGGCGATCACCACGTCCGCGCCGCAACGTGCGACACCGAACGCCATTTCGCGGCCGAGCCCACGGCTACCACCGGTGATCAGGATCGTCTGCCCGGTGAGGTCGAAAAGTTGCCCGGCGTAACTCATTTGAGTGACCCAGCCAGCTCGGCCGCGGTGGCGATCAGCTGCGGGACCATTGCCCCGAACGCGCTCTGAATCTTCGGGTCGACCTTTCCGCTGCGCACTCCGGCAGCGTATGTCTTTTCCAGCACGATGCCGAGTTTCCAGTTGGCCAGCACCAGGTAGTAGTCGATGTTCTCGGTGGAAGGCCCGCCGACCTGCTCGTAGCGCTCGAGCAACTCGCTGCGTGTCGGCATTCCCGACATGTCGAGATAAAAGCCGTCTTCGCGCGGCTTTTCGCCGTCGTAGCCCAACAGGCACCAGGCCAGGTCGAGCAGCGGGTCACCGACCGTGGTCATCTCCCAGTCCACGATCGCTGCCAGCCGGGCCGGCTCGCCGTGCGCGAACATCACGTTGGCGAACTGGTAGTCGCCGTGCATGATGCCCGGCTTGTAGTTGGCAGGCCGGTTGCTACGCAGCCAGTCGGCGGCTTCGTCGAGCCCGGGAAGGTCGCGCACCTTGTAGCTGTCGAGGAAGGCCAACCACCGGTCGACCTGCCGCTCGTGGAACCCGTCCGGCCGGCCGAAGCCGTCCAGCCCTTGCGCCTGCCAGTCCACCCGGCCGAGCTTGGCTGCGCCCTCGACGAGTTGGAACGCCAGGCCACGGCGGGCGGCCAGGTCGTCATCGAACGGGGTGGGCCAGCCGCCGTCCATCGGGCTCCACCCGTCGATCGCCTGCATCACGTAAAAAGGCATGCCGAGCAGATCGCCGGCATCGTTGGCGGCGATCAGCTCGGCATGCGGCACATCGGTCCCGCCCAGCGCGCGGACCAGTCGGATCTCGCGCAGCAGCCCGTCGATGCGGGCCGCGTCGGCGCGGGCGCCGGGCATGCGCAGCACCATCCGGTGGTCGCCGCGGTTGATCAGGTACAGCGTGTTCTGCGAGCCTCCGGACAATTGCTCGAGGACAGGTTCTTCGCCTTCACCGGGAGCATCGTTCGCGTCCAGCCAGCGTCCCAGTACCACCGCGTCCAACATCGGCACACCTCGCTCTCCGATCGGAGAATAGCATTCTCCGACGGGATGCCAAGGGCTTTCGGACGCATGCGAGGCTGTGCGCATGCAGTTGCTTCTGGTCCGGCATGCGTTGCCGCTCCGCAGCGGCCCGGATCCCGAGGGAAGGGGCCAGGGAGCCGACCCCGAGCTGTCCGACGAGGGGCGTGCGCAGGCAGCGCGGCTGCCCGATGCGCTGGCCAGATTTCCGATTACCCGCCTGGTGAGCAGTCCGCAGCGGCGCGCGTACCAGACCGCGGAACCGGTCGCCGCCGCGCGCGGGCTGGACGTCGAGATCGACGACCGCTTCGCCGAATACGACCGTGATCTACCGATCTACATCCCCATCGAGCAGATCCGTGCGGAGAACCCGCAGGAGTGGGCCCGGATGGCGCAGGGGCACCTGCCGAGCTCGGTCGACGAGGAAGCGTTTCGGGTCCGAGTGCGGGCGGCCGTCGACAACGTCGCCGCCACCGCCGAACACGAAGACACCGTCGTGGTGTTCAGCCATGGCGGCGTGATCAACGTGGTACTGCACGAGATCCTGGGCACCAACCGGGTGTTGTCGTTTCCCATCGACTACGTCTCGGTGACCCGGCTGCTGTTCTCCCGGTCCGGTCAGGCCAGTGTGGTGGCGGTGAACGGCACCGAGCATGCGTGGGACCTGCTGCCGCGGAACCAACGCGATCCCCGCCCGATGACGATGCAGCCGGAACGGCTGGGGAGGAGTCGGGCAAATCAGAGTGATAAACAAGTCCCGTGACTCTCGACGGACTCGACCTTTCCGCGCTGGACAAGCATCTGCGTTCGGCCGGCGTCGCCCGTGACGGGGAGTTGACGGCGCAGCTGATTTCCGGCGGCCGTTCCAACCTGACCTTTCTGGTTGCCGACGACTCGTCGAAATGGGTGCTGCGCCGCCCGCCGCTGCACGGGCTGACGCCGTCGGCGCACGACATGGCGCGGGAGTACAAAGTGGTTGCCGGGCTGGCCGATACCGCGGTCCCGGTGGCCCGCGCGGTCACGCTGTGTAACGACGACTCGGTGCTCGGCGCACCGTTCCAGATGGTCGAATACGTTGCCGGGCAGGTAGTGCGCAGTCGAGCCGAACTCGAGGCGCTGGGCGGCCAGAGCGTCATCGACGGCTGTGTCGACAGCCTGATCCGGGTGCTGGCCGACCTGCACGCGGTTGATCCGGACGCGGTCGGACTCGGCGACTTCGGCAAGCCCAGCGGATATCTGGAACGCCAGGTCCGGCGGTGGGGTTCGCAGTGGGACCTCGTGCACCTGCCCGACGACGAGCGCGACGCCGATGTGGCGCGGCTACACACGGCACTGCAGGAGGCCGTCCCGCAGCAGAGCCGCACGTCGATCGTGCACGGCGACTATCGGATCGACAACACCATCCTGGACGCCGACGATCCAACGCAGGTGCGTGCCGTCGTCGACTGGGAGCTGTCCACGCTGGGTGATCCACTGAGCGACGCGGCACTGATGTGTGTTTACCGGGACCCGTCGCTCGACCTGATCATCAACGCGCACGCCGCCTGGACGTCACCGCAACTGCCGGTGGCCGACGAACTCGCTCAACGGTATTCGGCGATCTCCGGACAGCCGCTGGCGCACTGGAACTTCTACATGGCGCTGGCCTACTTCAAGCTGGCCATCATCGCGGCGGGCATCGACTTCCGCAGAAGGATGTCAGGCGGTGCCGACGACGTGGATGCATCCGACCGGGTCGGCGAAACGGTGGCTCCGCTGATCGCCCGCGGGCTGACCGAGTTGCACAGGGCCTGATCTGCTGGGCGTGATTTATTGGGCCTGACCTACCGGCCGGCGGCGAGGTTTTTCTTAGCCGCTCGGCGTAACTGGAAGATCCGCGCGGTGCCGACGAGCACGGTGAGCAGCCCGCCGCCGACCGCTGCGAGCAGAATCGCCACACCGAGCGGCAGGCTCCAGTGCCAGTGCAGGAACGCAAACTGCGCCGAAGTCGTGTTCTGGGTGATGAAGATCAACAGCACGATCAGGATCAGGAAGCCCGCGGTCAGCGACGACCACAAGCTGGCCGCACGGGTGTACTTCACCGCCGATTCTGGCACCGGCAAGGTGTCCTTGGCCGGCTCGGACGCCTCGGGCGGCTGTTCAGGTGGTACAGACGAATCGCTGGTCATGCAGTCATCTTTACCCTTTCACCGGCCTGAAGTGAACCGAACCACCGGGAAAGGCGTGCAACGATAGTGTCGGTTCTATGAGCATGCTGCGACGGCGGGGGCATCGAGTCGCGGCGTGGCTGACGATCGTCTGCCTTGCCGTCACCTCCTGCGGCAGCTCGAACCCGCTCGGCGGGGCGTCGAGCAACGTGAACTCGATCGTGGTGGGGTCCGCCGGATTCCCGGAATCCAAGACCATCGCCGAGATCTACGCACAAGCTTTGCAGGCCAACGGCTTCAACGTCGGCCGCCAAATGGGGATCGGTAGCCGCGAGACGTATGTCCCAGCGCTGAAAGACCATTCGATCGACCTGGTACCCGAGTACGTCGGCAACCTGCTGTCCTACTTTCAACCGGGCTCCACGGTGACCATGCTCGACGACATCGAACTGGAGTTGTACAAACGCCTTCCCGGTGACCTGTCGATCCTGACGCCGTCGCCGGCGTGCGACACCGATACCGTCACGGTCACCGCCGACACCGCGGCCAAATGGAACCTGAAGACGATCGGGGACCTGGCCTCGCATTCACCGGAGGTGAAGTTCGCCGCGCCCTCGGACTTTCTGGCCCGGCCATCGGGTTTGGTTGGACTCCGGCAGCGGTACGGTCTCGAGATCGCACCCGGAAACTTCGTGGCGATCAGCGACGACGGCGGTGCGGTCACGGTTCGTACTCTGGAGCAGGGCAGGGTGAACGCGGCAAATATCTTCAGCACCTCACCGGCGATTCTGCAGAACCGGCTGGTCGCGCTCGAAGATCCGCTGCATAACTTTCCGGCCGGAAACATTGTGCCGCTGGTCAATTCGCAGAAAAAGACCGACAAGCTCAAAGACGTGCTCGATGCGGTTTCGGCCAAGCTGACCAGCCGTGGGGTAGCCGACCTCAACGCTGCGGTGTCCGGCAACTCGGGTATCGATCCGGATCAAGCGGCCCGTAATTGGTTGCGTGCCAACGGCTTCAATCATCCGATCGGGGGTTGACGAGTTGATCAGCTTCCACGACGTGCACAAGGTCTACGACGACGGCACCGTCGCCGTCGACCGGCTGAACCTCGAAGTGCCCGAGGGCACGCTGACCGTTTTCGTCGGCCCGTCCGGCTGCGGCAAAACGACGTCGATGCGGATGATCAACCGGATGGCCGAACCGACCTCGGGGACAGTCGTCGTCGACGGCGCCGACATCGCGGGTGTCGACCCGGTGCGGCTGCGCCTCGGCATCGGCTACGTGATCCAGGGCGCGGGCCTGATGCCCCATCAACGGGTGATCGACAACGTCGCAACCGTGCCGGTGCTCAAAGGCCAGTCACGGCGCGCGGCCCGCAAGGCGGCCTACACCGTGCTGGAGCGGGTGGGCCTGGATGCGAAGCTGGCCGGCCGCTATCCCGCGCAGCTGTCGGGCGGGGAGCAGCAGCGGGTGGGTGTGGCGCGCGCGCTGGCCGCCGATCCGCCGATTCTGTTGATGGACGAGCCGTTTTCGGCCGTCGACCCGATCGTCCGCCACGAGCTGCAGCGCGAAATACTCAGGCTGCAAGCCGAATTGCACAAAACCATCGTGTTCGTCACCCATGACCTCGATGAGGCAATTCGGCTCGCTGACCGCGTCGCGGTGTTCGGCCGGGGCGGTGTGCTGCAGCAGTACGACGATCCGGCCCATCTGCTGTCGCGCCCGGCGAACGATTTCGTGGCCAGGATGATCGGCGCCGGTCGTGGTTACCGCTGGCTTCAGTTCCTGGACGCGGCGAGGCTGCCGACCCACGACATTCTCACGGTCACCGACCCTGCCGCTGTCGACGACGCGCAACTTGGCGACGGCTGGGCGCTGGTGGTCAGACCCGACGGCGAGCCGCTGGGCTGGATCGACGCGGACGGCGTGCGCAAGCATCGCGGCGGCGCACCGCGGCGCGACTGCGTGACGTCGGTCGGCGCGGTGTTCCGGCCGGGCGCCAATTTGAGCCAGGCATTGGACGCCGCGTTGTCGTCGCCGGCGGCAATGGGTGTGGCCGTCGACAATCAGGGCAAGGTGATCGGCGGGGTTAGTGCCGCTGATGTGTTGGCCGCCTTGGATTCTCATCGGCGGGATTAGCCGTGCACTACCTGATCAATCATCTTCCGACAGCGTGGGCGCTCACCGTGATCCATCTGCGGCTGTCGCTCGTGCCGGTGCTGGCCGGTCTGCTGATCGCGTTGCCGTGGGGTGTGCTGGCCTGGCGCACGACGGCGCTGCGACGACTGACCACGGTCGCGGCCAGCGCGATCTTCACCATCCCGTCGTTGGCGCTGTTCGTTGTGCTGCCACTGGTGATCCCGACCCGCATCCTGGATGAAGCCAACGTCATCGTCGCGCTGACGCTCTACACCACGGCGTTGCTGGTCCGCGCGGTGCTCGAGGCGCTGGATGCGGTGCCGGCGCAGGTGCGTGACGCCGCCAGCGCGGTCGGCTACCGGCCGATCACCCGGATAGTCAAAGTCGAACTGCCACTGTCGATTCCGGTACTCGTGGCCGGTTTACGGGTGGTGGTGGTGACCAACATTTCGATGGTCTCGGTGGGTGCGGTGATCGGCATCGGTGGTCTGGGCACCTGGTTCACCGAGGGGTACCAGGCGAACAAGAGCGACCAGATCGTCGCCGGGATCGTCGCGATCTTCGTGTTGGCGGTCATCATCGACGTCGCGCTGATGTTCATCGGCCGGATCGCCACGCCCTGGGCCCGCGTTTCGCGGCCCGGCCGCCGACTGCTGACAGCTCCTGGGGGAGCCGTTGATGTAGGCGGGTCGCGATGAGCTTCCTGACCCAGGCGCTGTCCTATCTGTTCACCGCGGACAACTGGGTGGGTCCGGTGGGGCTGGCAGCCCGGACGCTGGAGCATCTGGAATACACCGCGATGGCGGTGGCGGTTTCGGCATTGATCGCCGTCCCACTCGGGTTGATCGTCGGCCACACCGGGCGGGGCACGCTGGTGGTGGTGAGCTTGGTCAATGCGCTGCGCGCCTTGCCGACGCTGGGCGTGCTGCTGCTGGCCGTGCTGCTCTGGGGTCTGGGTTTGGTGCCGCCGATCGTGGCGTTGATGCTGCTCGGGATTCCGCCGTTGCTGGCTGGAACCTACGCCGGGGTGTCCGCGGTGGATCGAACCGTGGTCGACGCCGCACGTTCGATGGGCATGAGCGAGTTGCGGGTGCTCCTTCGAGTCGAGGTGCCCAACGCACTGCCGCTGATCGTGGGTGGGCTCCGGACCGCGACGCTGCAAGTGGTCGCCACCGCGACAGTCGCGGCCTACGCCAGCCTCGGTGGGCTGGGCCGATACCTGATCGACGGCATCAAGGTGCGCCAGTTCCATATCGCACTGGTTGGGGCGCTGATGGTGGCCGCATTGGCGTTGATTCTCGACGGTGCGCTGGCATTTGCTGTGTGGGTATCGGTGCCCGGCACTGGCCGACTGCGCCGAAGGCCACACCACCAGACGTCGAAATCTCTGCAGCCGTCGCCTAACGTAGACGCGTGAGCCCACCCCCCTCAGACGCGACGAGCAGTTCCTGGTCGGCGATGCTGACCTGGCGCTCACACGATGCCAGGCGTATGGAGTCGGTGCGAGTCCAGTTGTCCGGCAAGCGAATCAAAGCCAACGGCCGCATCGTGGCCGCTGACACCGACACCAACCCGGCCTTCGCTGCCTATTACGACCTGCTGACCGACGAGACCGGTGCTACCAAACGGCTCGGCATGACAGTCACCTTGGCCGAGCGTGAACGCCAGCTCGTCGTCGCGCGTGACGAAGAGAACATGTGGATGATCACCGATCACCAAAGCGAGTCGCGCGCCGCATACAACGGTGCGCTGGACGTCGACGTGGTGTTCAGCCCGTTCTTCAATGCGCTGCCGATTCGCCGGGTCGGGCTCTACGAGCGGGCCGACTCGGTCACGGTGCCGACGATCTACGTCAGCCTGCCGGAGATGACCGTGGCCTCAGCGGCGGTCAGCTACAGCAGTGCAGCCGTCGGCTCCGGCGAAGGAATCAAGGTGCATTCGCCGGTCTCGGACACCACGCTGACCGTCGACGCCGACGGGTTCATCGTGGACTACCCAGGCTTGGCAGAGCGGATCTGATCACCCCGCCGGCCCGGCCGGCGGCGGCCAGCTCTTGGCGCCAATTCTCGGCGCCGACAAACACAGCGAAGATCTCCGGTCGGGGGAAACTGTCGTAGCGCGCGCGGGCCGCATGCCCGCCTTCGACAAGCTCAGCGACAGAGTCGTTGTGCGCCAGCGACTCTCGGGCTCCACTCAGTAGTTCGATGGCCCGGTCCACCCGCTGCAGCAGTTGGCCGGCATTCGCCTCGCACATCGCCCGCACCAGATCCGGCGAGCTACCGGCCACCCGGGTACCATCCCGGAACGACCCTGCCGCCAGGGCGAAGGCCAACGGCACCTCCGACGCGGTGAGCGCCAATGCCTCGGCAAGCAGGTGCGGTAGATGCGAGATGGCCGCCGCGGCGGCGTCGTGCTCGTCGGACCGGGCGGGCACCAGGAACGACCCGCAGTCCAGTGCCAACTCCATCACGGTGGACCACACCGCCGGGTCCACATGGTCGTCGACGCTGATCACCCACGGGGCGCCGGTGAAAAGCCGGGCATGTCCGGCTTCCCAACCGGAGTGCGCGGTGCCCGTCATCGGGTGTCCTCCGACGAAGCGTGCTTGCAGGCCCGCCGCGATCACCTCATCGAGCACCGCGCCTTTGACGCTGGTGACGTCGGTCAGCGGACAGTCGGGGGCGGTCTGGCCGATATGGGTGAGCAGGGTCGGCAACGCCGGCATCGGCACGGCCAGGACGATCAGCGCACCGAGGTCGGCGGCCCGGGTCAGTGTCTTGGTGAGATCGGTCGTGGCGTCGAAGCCGTCGAACCGGGCGGCCTGCGCCCCCTCGACCGAGCGGTTGTAGCCAAAGGCCTCACGACCGGCCGCGGTGGCGGCACGCAGAATGGAGCCGCCGATCAGTCCCAGGCCCAGCACGCACACAGGTGTCTTCGCCACCCGTCAAGGTTGGCATATCCATACGAATTCCTACCGGGCTATAGCGCCCGACGCGACGCCGATTTGCTGGTCAACGGGCTCTCACGGGACTAGCGTAGGCGCCCATGGGAGCACAGCGGGCTTCCGCGCAGGCGGACACACCGGACGGATTCGGTGTAGCCGTCGTACGTGAGGACGGCAAATGGCGGTGCTCAGCCATGGGGCCCAAAGCCCTGGCCAGTTTGACCGACGCGGAGACCGAACTGCGCGAGTTACGCAGCGCCGGGGCGGTATTCGGCCTCCTCGATGTCGACGACGAGTTCTTCGTGATCGTGCGGCCCGCGCCGTCGGGCACCCGGCTGCTGCTTTCGGACGCGACCGCCGCGCTGGATTACGACATCGCCGCCGAGGTGCTGGACAACCTGGACGCCGACATCGGCCCCGAAGATCTTGAAGACGCCGACCCGTTCGAAGAGGGCGACCTCGGGTTGCTGTCCGATGTGGGGCTGCCTGAGGCGGTGCTGAGCGTCATCCTCGACGAGACCGATCTCTACGCCGACGAGCAGCTGGGCCGCATTGCCCGCGAGATGGGCTTTGCCGATGAACTGTCGTCGGTGCTCGACCGTCTCGGTCGGTGAGCTCCGACGACGATCTGATCCGTACTGCGCTGGCTGTTGCCGCGACCGCGGGTCCACGTGATGTTCCGGTGGGCGCGGTGATCGTCGCGGCCGATGGAACCGTGCTGGCCCGGGCCGTCAATGCACGCGAGGCGCTCGGCGATCCGACGGCGCACGCCGAGATCCTGGCCATTCGGGCCGCCGCCAGCGTGCAGGGCGATGGGTGGCGGCTGACCGGAGCGACGCTGGCGGTCACCCTCGAACCGTGCACGATGTGTGCCGGTGCGCTGGTGATGGCCCGTGTCGGCCGCTTGGTGTTCGGGGCGTGGGAGCCCAAGACCGGCGCGGTGGGCTCGCTGTGGGACGTTGTTCGCGACCGCCGGCTCAACCACCGCCCGCAGGTGCGGGGCGGGGTGCTGGCCGACGAGTGCGCCGGGCTGCTGGAGACCTTCTTCGCCCGCCAGCGATTGGGATAGCGAGCCCGCTGTTGGGTAAGCTTCCCGGCGGTGGCGTGTCCGAGCGGCCTAAGGAGCACGCCTCGAAAGCGTGTGACGGGTAACCCCCGTCCGAGGGTTCAAATCCCTCCGCCACCGCCATAGCTCGTCCCCTGTTTATGCAGGCCACAGCGTTTCTGTGTCCTATCGGTGCGCACCATCTCCGGCTGTTGGCCACATTTTGGCCACACTGTCGGGTGAGTATCTGCTATCGAGAGTGACCGCGACCGCGTCGAGGTCGTCGTCGAACAGGTCCGCGTAGGTGCCGAGAGTGACCTTCGCCGACGTGTGGCCGAGCATCCGCTGCAACGCCAGCACATTGACTCCGGCACTGAC
>NZ_JBAPMI010000242.1:0-12343 GCF_049278535.1 Mycobacterium sp.
GGCCGTGTACCAGGCCGGATTCTCCAGGATATTGCGGAGCAACACCGGCGGTGTGTAGGTGTCGTAGTAGCCCTGCCCGATCATCGACACCGCGACGGTGTTCGTATCGGCCAGCGCCCGCAGCTCAGCCAGCGCTTCGGCCTCACTGGCCGCCGGCGGCAGCTGGTCCAGACCGGGTGCCGATCCGGAACTCGTCAATCCGTCGAGGATTCCCGGCGGCAGCGCCCGGCGAGCCAGTTCGTCCAGCGAATCGACCCCGATGACCTCGAGCATTGTCGCGACGGCATCGCTGTCCGGTCCGATGTGCCGGTCGGCGAAAAGCGGGTTGTTGTAGTCGGACATCGGCGAACTCCTGACAATGACAGAGGAAGGCAGGTCCTCCCCCTCTGTCGTCTACCCGAACCGGGCGCCTGAGAGATTCGACATCCGAATGTCTTTCCCCATGGGCGGGCGACCCGAAAGTCACCGCTTTCCAGAGGCATCGGGGTCTTTCGCGGTCCTGGTGCCTGAGAGGTTGACGGAGAGGTATTGCTCCTTCGGCGCCCGCGGCTGGCGGCCACGGAACTCTCCCGCGCAAGAACGATGCGGTGTCGAGTCTACCCATTGCCGAGGCCACAACGGCCTCCGGCGTGAAAGTTGCGGGTCAGCCGATCTTGCGGTCACGGTGCTTGCGCCGCGACGCCAGCTCGTCTTCCGGTGCGGCGATCGACTCGCCACCGTCGGCACGTTCGCCGGGGAAATCCGCGATGGCGCCGGTCAGCTCCCGCATCGCTCCGGAGACGGCGATGCCGAAGACGCCCTGGCCGCCTTGCAGCAGGTCGACGACTTCTTCGGCCGAGGTGCACTCGTACACCGTGGTGCCGTCGGAGAACAGCGTGATGTTGGCCAGGTCCTGCACACCGCGCTGACGCAGATGATCGACAGCGACGCGGATGTTGTGCAGCGAGATACCGGTGTCGAGAAGCCGCTTGACGATCTTGAGCACCAGGATGTCTTTGAAGGAGTACAGCCGCTGGCTGCCGGATCCGGCGGCGCTCCGGATCGACGGCACGACCAGTGAAGTCCGTGCCCAATAGTCCAACTGGCGATACGTGATGCCGGCGATTTGGCAGGCACTCGGGCCGCGGTAACCGACCAGCTCGTCGGGCACCGAATCGTCTGGGAACAAGCCGCCTTGTACGGGTTCGCTTGAGACGCGGATAGCCTGATCGGGCCGGGGTGCTGAACCGTCGTCGAGTGCGCTCAAAGACTCGAGATCCAGTTGATCGTCACGTGGTTGGTCACCCACGGTGCTTCCTCTCGCCGATCGCGCTCGTTACGGGCTGCCGGTTTCCGCGTTTGCTCAATCGAGTGCTTGTGAGCATACGCTTTTCGACTCGCTCTGGTGTTCGTAGAACTAATCAGTCGAATTCAAAGTATGGCGGTCGGGGCGGTGACGCCACGCTATCCAATGGGCGTGTCGAGGTCGAACCCGCAGTTGAGACGCATCCGTGATGTTGCCGACCCGAGTATCCCTGCTCGACGAGGGCGGCCCGCATTTCCTGCGGGCCGACGTCGATTTCGACTCAGCCTGGGTTAAGTGGCCTTGAAATCGTCGGGCGAGACGCTGTCCAGAAACTCTTTGAACTTCTCCACCTCGTCCTCGCGAACGGCGCTGGACGGCTCGTCGTCGTTTTCATCGGGAATCAGCAACCCGGCCTCCGCGAGGACTGATTCCTCGACGTAGATCGGTACGCCAACGCGTAAAGCAATGGCCACCGAGTCCGATGGCCGCGCTGAAACGGTGATATTCCGGTCGAAGATCAGGTCGGCGTAGAAGGTGCCTTCTTGCAAGTCGACGATGCGTACCTCTTTGAGCGAATGACCAAGCGCGGCAATAAGATCCCGGATCAGGTCATGAGTCAACGGACGCGGTGGCTCGACTCCTTGTTGCTCGAGGGCGATCGCGGCGGCCTCTGACTGACCGATCCAGATCGGCAGGTAGCGGTCGCCGTTGGCCTCGCGCAATAACAGCACCGGCTGGTTCTGCGGCTGCTCGACGCGGATGCCGACGACGCGAACTTCACCCATCTGTGTTTGCCCTCCGCACGTGCTGCCGTCTCCGATCAGACCTGCTACGACGTCGCGGTGCAAACACCAAGCCGCCGAACGCAAGCTGTGGTTCTGAAGTCTAGTCCTTCAGCGGTGGAGAACGTCGCGCACTGCGGACTTGATCAACGAGGTGTGCAGCGTGATCGCCAGGGCGGCGACTTCGCGGGCAAGGTCGTCGGCGCGGTCTCGCGAGCCGGTTTTTCCGGTCTTGACGAGGGGTCCGGCGATCTGGGCGATCAGGTCGGACTGCCGGTCGGCGGCTGAGCGGAATGCCCGCAGATGACGTGGCTCGACCCCGTACTCGGCGAGTGCCCGGGCGCATTGCAGGATCACCACGGCATGCTCGTCGAAAAAGCCGCCCGGTCCGGTGGTGATCACTCCAGCCTTGACCAGCGCCGTCAACAGCTCGTCGTCCACGCCGGAGCGTTCCAGCAGATCCTCGCGGCTCACTCGGACGCGGGTAGCCGGCACCGCCGCGGGATCTGCGGTCAAATCAGCGTGTACGTCATCGCCGACCGACACCAATCGCGGTACACCGTAAGGTGATCCGGCCAGCGGCAGCTCGCCGTCGGGTTGCGCGTCCAGCTGTGCTTTGATCACCTTCAGCGGCAGGTATTGGTCACGCTGGGCGGTCAGAATGAAGCGAAGGCGTGCGCAGTCGTAGGCGGTGAACCGTCGATAACCCGATGCCGCGCGTTGCGGCGTAACGAGACCCTCGGCTTCCAAGAAGCGGATCTTGGAGATCGTCACATCCGGGAAGTCAGGCCGTAGCAGGTCGAGGACCGCTCCGATCGACATCCCGCTGAGCGCGGGGGTCTCGGGCGCGGTCACTAGCTTCCGGGCCCTCCGCCGTCTTCACCAGCCTTGGGCCCGGTCAAAAAGACCAGGCGGAATTTCCCGATCTGAACCTCGTCGCCGTTTGCCAGCACAGCCGAGTCGACCGGCTCCCGGTTGACGTAGGTGCCGTTGAGGCTGCCGACGTCGACGACGTGGAACTCGTCGGTTTCCAACCGGAATTCAGCGTGCCGACGACTGACGGTGACGTCGTCGAGGAAGATGTCGCTGTCGGGATGACGGCCGGCCGAGGTGGTCGGCTGGTCGAGCAGGAAACGCGAGCCGGCGTTCGGCCCCCGCTTGACGACCAGCAACGCCGAACCGGCCGGCAGACCTTCGACACCGGACACCGCGGTCTCGGAGCCCGACTGCGCGGGAGCGTCCAGTTCATTGAGGAAGTCGGCGCGGAAAACAGATGTCGTCTCCACGGTGACTTCATCAGAAGTCTGGTCGTTGTCCTTGTCCGTCACCCGCTGCTCCTCACTGGCCGCTGCTGCGTTGTCTGGTTGGGTCCGGCCGACCGGATTCCCACCCGCTGTGACCGTCGATGTGACGACCGTACCGCGCACAGGAGTCCAATGTGCCGTCCCCCGCCGGATCGGCGGCGACATCTGATCGCCGCCGGATTCCGGCCCTGGTCCGGCATGCGTCTGTGCCGGGCGCAGGGAACGATAACAAGGGTCATTCGGCCAGCGTGCCGCGGTAGGTCTCGGCGTCCAGCAGGTCGGCGAAACCCTTCTGCAGCGCGTCGGGCGCGACCTGGAGGTCAATCAGCCAGCCGCCGCCATACGGATCGGAGTTGACCAGCTCGGGGTTGGCATCCAAATCCTGGTTCACAGCAACGACTTTCGCCGTAACCGGCGCGTACAAGTCCGATACCGACTTAGTCGATTCCACTTCGCCGAAGGCGTCCCCAGCAGTCAGCTCGCTACCTACATCCGGCAACCGGACGAACACCACATCACCGAGAGCGGCCTGGGCGAAGTCTGTGATCCCCACCCGGACGGCGTCGTCGCCAGTTCGCCGAATCCACTCGTGCTCGGCGGTGTAGTGCAAGTCAGGCGGGATTTCGCTCACGGTGTTCCTGTTCTGGTTGGTTACTTCTTGACGGGCTGAGCGTATTGGCGCGGTTTTGGTTGCCGCAAGGCGGTGATGTTCACCTTGTCCCCCTGCTGCACCGACATGGTGCCACCGACGCGCTTGACGCTGTCCACCGCGCCGCCGGGGATGTTCATGGCCGCAGCCAGGGTCGGTGGATCGCCAATGGCGACAACCGAATACGGGGGCATGAGCGTTCTACCGTCGACGGTCAACGCGCCGGGCGCGCCGACGATCCAGGTATCCAGGCCGGTTCGCACCGCCTGGTGCTGGTCGCTGATCTGGATCGCCTCTGCGCCGGCGGCCCGTAATTCGTCGAGGACGTCGAGCATGGCCTGCGGCGCCACTCCCGGCCCGGGGTCGTCGATCCGCGCGGTCACACCGGGTCCGGTTGCCCCGACAGTGCCGATCAGGATCGACAACGCCGCCAGCCGGTCCTGAGCATTCTGGATGGCGGCCTGGTCGCTGCTGCCCGAAGCCTGCAATGCGTTCAACGAGCGCTGCAGTTCGCCGACTTCGGTGCTCAGTGTCGCTTCGCGTTGACGGAGAGAATCCAACAGCACCAGCAGGTCCGCTGGACGGGCCGTATCCAGCGAGTCCCCCGAATTGGTTTGGCGCACCTGGGTTGCGATGGCCACGCCCAGCAGCAGGCAGAGCACCAGGGCCAGCGTGCCGAAGGCGGTGCGGCCGCGCCGCAGAAATCCGCGAGGTTTCAAGTCGCCGATCGCCGGTGCCGGTTGGTGCGGCCCCAGTTCATGCCGGCCCTGCTGCTCATCCTCATCGGCACCGTGCTCGTGCGCGGAGGTGTCGTCAGGCTGCGGATCGGTGTCGCTCATGTCGGCCTCATACCCGTTAAGCCCCGAATAGTCGGCGTCGCAGGGCCGCGGCGTTGCCGAAGATGCGGATACCTAGCACGACGATGATCGCAGTCGACAATTGCGTGCCGACGCCCAATTGGTCGCCGACATAGACGACCAGCGCTGCGACCAACACGTTGAAGACGAACGACACCACGAACACCTTCGGATCGAAGATCCGCTCCAAGTAGGCTCGCAATCCGCCGAACACCGCGTCGAGCGCGGCGACCACCGCGATCGGCAGGTACGGCTGGACGAGCTCCGGCACGCTGGGATGGAACACCAGGCCCAGCACGATCCCGACGGCCAATGCTGCGATACCGATCATCGGCGCTGTGCCCCTACTGTCTGGATTCTTTGCACTAGGACCCAATCTCTTTGGCGAACTTGACATCTCGGACCGCCCCTGCCGGCAGCGTGAGGCTGTCCTTGGCGCTGACGTTCACGCCGACGCCGTACGAGGTCTCCAGGAGTCGCAGCCGGCGCAGCCCCGGACTGCTGTCGAACACGTCTTGCATGGCGTGCGGCGGCCCGACCGCAAGGACCGCATACGGGCTGCTGGTGGGGTTGTTGTCGACCAGGATCGCGCCGCCGGCCTGCCGGATCGTCACGTTCGGCCCGATCCGAATCCCGTCGACGGAGATCGCCTCTGCGCCGCTGGCCCACAACGCGTTGACCACCAGCTGCAAGTCCCGGTCGAGGATGATCTGCTGGCTGCCGGCGACCCGCTGCTTGGACACGTCGGACAGGTTCGGCGCCACACTTGGCTCGGTGACGGTCACGCTCAGACCCGGACCGGTGACCGGGGTGCTCGCGGCGGCCAGGCTGAGCCGGTCGAGGCGGGCGAGCAGCTGCCGACCGGCGGCGTCTGCGGCCAGCGTGCGTCGTTGGACCTCATCGCGTTGTGCGGCAAGCGTATTGCGCTGTGTGGTGAGCGCGCCGGTCGTCGACTCTTCCGAGCGCACGCCGGCGGCCAGCACTCGTTGCGCGGCACTGACTCCCGGCGCGACCAGCCGGGCCTGGGCGACGGCCGCGGCGAACACCGTGGCCACCAGAAACGCGGCCAGTGCCTGCCACATCCATCCCAGGGCACGGGCTCGACCGGTCTGTGGGTCGTTGCTGCGGTCCCGCTGGGCTGCCGCGGCCGCATAGCCGGGATCCAGGTGCTCAGAGAGCAGGGCCCGCAGCAGCGAAGGCACCGGGATCAGTTGCGGCCGTCCGGCATCGTGTGCGCTGAGGCCGGAATAGGGGTCGTAGCCGCCGAGCGCCTGGTCAGCCATCGCGGGCCTTCACCGGCGGCATCCGGTTCAGCACCATGACCACCTGCCACGCATACACGAAGAATGACCACAGATACATGTAGGTGCCCCAGATCAAAAACGCCCAGCCGCAAGCTAATACGATGCGACTCCACAACGCGTCCCACTGACCCAGCAAGATCAACGGGAACGCCGACATCAACGCAAACGTCGCCGCCTTGCCGACGTAGATCACCGGCAATGCGGTGATGCCGCGGGTGCGCAACAGTGGCAGTTCGGCGGCCAGCAGTACATCGCGGACGAGCAGGATGGCGATGATCCACCACGGCAGGACGTGCGCCAGTCCGAACGCGATCGGCGTGGTCACCATGTACAGCCGGTCGACGAACGGATCGAGATACGCCCCGAGTTTCGAGGACTGGTTCATCAGCCGGGCGATCTTGCCGTCCGCCCAGTCCGAGGCGCCGCTGAACATCAGAATGGCCACCGCCCAGGCGTAGGCGTGGGTGACCAGAAGCAGATAAATGAAGACCGGGATCAATGCCAGACGGAGTCCGCTGAGCACGTTGGGCACCGTCAGGAGCCGGTCGTGGGCAGGCGGCCGGTTCATGTGCGGTGACCTTATCTGAAGATGCCGGGCAGGCTCAGGGCGGAAAGCGAGTCGTCGGCCAGCGGGTTGTCGTGCACCATGTAAGTCCACGTCGACGTCGGACGGGCCAACTTCGACAGATCTACGCCCGGTTCGTCCTCGATCGACGGCGAGGTCTCAAAGGTCTGCTGAGCCGCTTCGATTGCGTCGGCGGCCAGTGACGCGAACGCGTCCACGGCCATCCGGTGGAACTCGTCGAGCGGGTTTTGCCGTCCCAGCGCGCGTAGATGGATGCTTTCCCGAATGTCGGCCAGATAGGCAAGGTGGTCGGCCCACCCGCGATCGAGGTGATAAAGCATGATCAGCCGGCTGATCGTCTCCAGCTGATCTTCGGAAAGCTGCTCTGACAGTTCGTCGTAACGATCGGGGGCCAGCGCGGCCAGCTCGTCCCGAGCCGCGGCGGTGCTGAGCAGCGTGTTGCGCCGCTCGACGATGATCGCGCGCTGCTGGGCGATCAGCTGGTTGTAGCGCCAGGTGTTGGCGTGCACGTCGAGCAGACGGCCCTCGGCGACGCGCTGGGCGTGCTCGAGAAGTCCGGCGACCTTGTTACTGACGATGCGGCCGTCCTCGTCCGTCTGCATCGGCAGCTTGTTGGGCTCGAGGTTGGCCGCGGCGACGTCGTCTTCCCAGCTGGAGAAGAACGCCGACGAACCTGGGTCGCCTTGCCGGCCTGCGCGGCCGCGCAGCTGGTTATCCAGGCGTTCGGTGTGGTAGCGGCCAGTGCCGACGACATGCAGACCGCCGAGTTCGACCACCTTCTCGTGGTCGGCCTCATCGGAGCCGCCCAGCCGGATGTCGGTTCCGCGACCCGCCATCTGCGTGGACACCGTGACTGCTCCGAGCTTGCCGGCCTCGGCGATCACCGCGGCTTCTTCGGCGTCGTTCTTGGCGTTGAGCACCACCGCCGGCACACCGCGACGCTGCAACCGTTCGTGCAGCTCCTCGGATTCGGCGACGTCGTGAGTGCCGACCAGCACGGGCTGTCCGGTTTCGTGGATCTCGATGATGTGCGCGATGATCGCGTCGATCTTCGCTGCGGCGGTGATGTAGACGCGGTCGGTTTCGTCCTCGCGAATGTTGGGTGTGTTCGGCGCGATCGGGGACACACCCAATTTGTAGAACTGGCGCAGCTGTTCGCCTGCGGCCAAAGCGGTTCCGGTCATGCCGCACACGGTCGGGTACCGGTTGATCAGTGCCTGCACGGTGATGGTGTCGAGTACTTCGCCGGTTTCGGTGGTTTCGATGCCCTCTTTGGCTTCGACCGCGGCCTGCAGGCCGTCCGGCCAGCGTTGCAGCTGGGCGATGCGGCCGCGGGAGGCGTTGATCAGGTGCACGGCGTCGTCGCGGACGATGTAGTGCACGTCGCGGTGCAGCAGAACGTGTGCGTGCAGCGCAACGTTGACCTCGGTGAGCGTGGTGCCGACGTGCTCCTCGGAGTAGAGATCGATTCCGCCAAGCTGCTTTTCGAGTTTGTGCGCGCCGGCCTCGGTCAGGTGGACGTTGCGGCCGTCGGAGTCGGTGTCGTAGTCGTCGCCGGCGTGCAACTCGCCGACCAGCCGGATGATCTCCAGCCGCGGCTTCTCGCGATGGCTGGTGCCGGCCAGCACCAGCGGCACCAACGCCTCGTCGACCAGCACCGAGTCGGCTTCATCGATCAGCGCGACGTCCGGGTTGGGTGACACCAGGTCGTCGACGTTGGTGACCAGCTGATCGCGCAGCACGTCGAAGCCGATCTCGTTGACCGATGCATAGGTGACATTGCACTTGTAGGCCGCGCGACGCTCCTCGGCGGTCGATTCGCCGGTTACCCAGCCGACCGCGACGCCCAGCGCCTCCAGCAGTGGGCCCATCCACTCGGCGTCGCGGCGGGCCAGATAGTCGTTGATGGTCACGACGTGAACGTGCCGGCCACCCAACGCGTAGCCGGCAGCGGCAATCGCCCCGGCCAGCGTTTTGCCCTCACCGGTTGCCATCTCGATGACATCCCCGGCCAGCATGCGCAGCGCGCCGAGCAGCTGCACGTCGAACGGCCTCAGCCCGGTGGCGCGTTCGGCGGCCTCCCGCGCGATGGCCAGGAACTGTGGGATGTCGTCGGCCTCGGCCAGGTCGTCCAGGTCGAGCAGACCCGCGGCTTTGCACAACTGCTCGTCGTCGAGGTCGGCGGCTTTCTCGTCATACTCGGCCGATGCGGTGACCTGGGCCAGTGAGCGGCCCTGGGTCTTCTCGGTGGTGGCGCCGAGCAGACGCCAGAAGCGGCTGCTCGTGCGTCCGGACGAAGAGCTGGTGGTCTTTGGCACAGGTCAACGGTACGTCAGGCCGGTCACGCCAGATTGGACCGGCGGGGATAGGCGACCTCAGGATCGGTGAGCACGTTGACGACGGCGGGTAGACCGCTGCCCAGAGCACGTGTCAACGCCGGCCGGAGCTCGGCAGTAGTCGAGACCAGCTCGCCGTGCCCACCCAGCGCACGCACCACCTCGTCGTAGCGGGTACCGGCCCGCAGCTCGGCCACCACCGAATAGCCGTACAGCGCTTTCATCGGGTGATGCTCGAGCGCCCAGATGCCGTTGTTGCCGATCACCGAGACGACCGGAACCTCGTGCCTGGCCAGCGTGTCCCATTCCATGCCGCTGAATCCGAAGGCACCGTCGCCTTGCAGCAGGACGACCTGTCGGTCTGGCCGGGCCAGCTTGGCGGCCAGCGCATAGCCAGGACCTGAGCCGAGGCATCCGAACGGGCCGCTGTCGAGCCACGCACCGGGGACGAAGCTGTCGATCACCCGGCCGGCGTAGGAGCCGAAGTCGCCGGCGTCGACGACGATGATCGCGTCGCGGTCCAGCAGCGGCGCGAGCTCTGCGTACACCCGCATCGGGTGCAGCGGGCTGCGGTCGTCGGCGAGCTCGTCGTGTTCACTCTCGCGCGCCGCGGCCTCGGTGGCCCGCAGCTCGGCGACCCACTCCTTGTGACTGGCCGGGTCGGCATCGCTCAGGACGCTCAAGGTTGACGACAGGTCGCCGTACAGCTCGGCGGCGACCGGCCGCGGGTGTTCGCGCTCGGGCCGCACCCGATCGGCCACGATCAACTGGGTGTCCCGCCCGAATACACCGCCGAATCCCAGCCGGAAATCCATCGGAACCCCGATGACGACCGCAACATCGGCCTCCCCCAACGCTTTTGAGCGCGCCCGCGAGAATGCCAGCGGATGGTCGGCGGGCACGGCGCCGCGGGCCATGCCATTCATCAGGACCGGGATTTGTCGTTGCTCGGCCAGTCGCAACAGCGCCGCTTCGGCGTGACCCCACCAGACGTTGGTGCCGGCCATGATGACCGGCCGTTGCGCGGCGGCCAGCAGGCTGACCGCGCGGTCGAGCGCGTCACCGTCCGGCAGGGTCGGCGGCGGCAACGTGGTCAGAGCGCCGGGCTGTCCCGTGTCGGCGGCGACGGAAAAGACGTGGTCCATGGGAAAGTCGATGAACGCCACCCCCGATGGCGCGCCGACCGTCGCGCGCAGCGCGTCGTCGATGAGGCCGCTGACGGCGTCGGCGGACGGCGCGGTGGCGGCGAATCGGGTCAGCGGCGCCACGAACGGCACATGGTCGATCTCCTGCAGCGATCCCATCCCCCAGCGTCCCGCGGGCGCCCGGCCGCCGAGAACCAGTAGCGGCGAGGAGTTCTGCTGGGCGGCAGCCATTGCGCTCATCCCGTTCGTCACGCCCGGGCCCGCCGTCAGCGCGGCCACACCCGGCTGGCGAGTCACCTTCGACCAGCCTTCGGCTGCGAACGCCGCGGTCTGCTCATGGCGGGTATCGACCAGCCGGATCCCCTCGCTGCGACAACCGTCGTAGAGCGAGAACAGATGACCGCCGGATAACGTGAAGACGGTGTCGATTCCGCTGCATTTCAGCCGGCGGGCGATGAGCCGGCCGGCATGGAAGGTGTCCTCGGCGTCGTTGCTCATGGGCGCAGCCTATCGGCCGGCCTGGGGTACTTTCGCGGGGAAGCATCCACGAGACGTCGACCGGACAGCCTCGTAAGCAAGGAGACGTGATCTTGGAGCCAAAGCCGTTCAAGCCGTCTATCGACTGGTCCGTGGCGGCCCCGGAAACGATGTGGTGGCTCGCCAGGGGCTGGGCGATCGCCGCGGTATGCGTCCTGGTGGTATTGCTCCTGCTGCGCTATCTCACCCCATGGGGCCGCCAGTACTGGCGGATCACCGGCGCCTATTTCACCGGACGGCAATCGGTGCGCGTGTGGCTGCATTTGGCGGCATTGCTGTTGTTGGTTCTGCTGTCGGTGCGCCTGACGGTCCTGCTCAGCTATCAGAGCAATGACCTGTACAGCTCGCTGCAAACGGCGTTCGAGGGCACCGCCCTGGGCAACGACGAGATCAAACACTCTGGAATGCACGGCTTTTATATGTCGCTGGTGCACTTCAGCGTGCTGGCGTCGCTGTTCATCATGCGCTTGTTGGTCGACATCTACCTGACGCAGCGGTTCATCATCGCCTGGCGTATGTGGCTGACCGCCCACCTCACCGACGACTGGCTGAACGGGCGGGCCTACTACCGGGACCTGTTCATCGACAACACCATTGACAACCCCGACCAGCGGATCCAGCAGGACGTCGACATCTTCACGACCGGGGTGGGCGCGACTCCAAACATCCCGTCCAACGAGACTGCCAACACGCTGCTGTTCGGCGCAGTGCGTGCAGTGGTAGCGGTGGTGTCGTTCGCCGCGATTCTGTGGCACCTGTCGGGTCGCCTGGACGTCTTCGGTCTTCAGATTCCCCGCGCGATGTTCTGGATTGTCTTGGTGTACGTGCTGATTGCCACGAGTGTCGCGTTCTGGCTCGGGCGTCCGCTGATCTGGCTGAGCTTCAACAACGAGAAACTCAACGCCGCATTCCGCTATGCGCTGGTCCGGTTACGCGATGCCGCCGAGGCGGTCGGCTTCTACCGCGGCGAACGGATTGAGCGAGCGCAGCTGTGGGGGCGCTTCGTCCCGATCATCACCAACTATCGCGGGTTTGTTCGCCGGACCATCGTGTTCAACGGCTGGAACTGGTCGATGTCACAGGCAATTGTCCCGTTGCCGTGGGTAATTCAAGCACCGCGGCTGTTCGCCGGTCAGATCGCCTTCGGTGATGTCGGGCAGACGGCCACCGCATTCGGTGAGATCCACGACTCGCTGTCGTTCTTCCGCAACCAGTACGACGCATTTGCCGCCTTCCGCGCGGCCATCCTCCGGTTGTATGGATTGGTCGATGCCAACGCCAAGGGTCGGGACCTGCCCGCCGTGCTCACCCGGCCCACCGACGACGGGTCAGTCGAATTCGACGGTGTCGAGGTACGCACGCCCGACGGTGACCCGCTGGTCGACGTGCTGGACGTGCGTCTGGAATCCGGCCAGTCGCTGGTGATTACCGGCCAGTCGGGTGCCGGCAAGACCACGCTGCTGCGCAGCCTGGCCGAATTGTGGCCGTACGCCTCGGGGACCCTGCGGTGCCCGGACGGAGACAACGCGACGATGTTCTTGTCGCAGTTGCCTTATGT
>NZ_JBAPMI010000243.1:0-12752 GCF_049278535.1 Mycobacterium sp.
TGCCGTATCTGGCGTGGCTGACGCAGGCCAGTGCCGATAGCGCAGCGACCGCCGCGCAGCAGGAGGTGGCGGCCACGGCGTACACCGCCGCGCTGGCAGCCATGCCGACGCTGGGCGAGTTGGCTGCCAACCACGTCACCCACGGCGTGCTGTTGACGACGAATTTCCTTGGTATCAATACCATTCCGATTGCCGTGAACGAGGCCGACTACGCGCGGATGTGGGTCCAGGCAGCCACGGTGATGGGCACTTATCAAACCATCGCGGGGGCGGCGGTCGCGGCGTCGCCGCAAACCACCGCCGCGCCCCAGGTGCTCAAAGCGAATTCTGCTGCGTCGACTGCAGATTCGAATACGCCGACGTTGCCCCCCGACACAGAGCAGCAATGGCTGGATTGGCTGCAAAAGATCGGGTACACCGATTTTTACAACAACGTCTTGCAGCCGCTGATCAACAATTTCGAGAACAACCCTTTTCTGGTAGCGCTTTTCACCCAGATCGACCCCTACCTTCCCTTGCTCGGTAATCCGCTCTCCTTCCTCAACCCGCTCAATATCGCGTTCGCGCTTGGCTATCCGATGGATATCGGGTCTTACGTCGCCTACCTGTCCGAGACCTTCTCGTTTATCGGACTCGATCTGACCGCCGCATTTGCTACCGGCAACCCTTATGCGATCGGCTTGACCCTGGTGCTCGGCACCGTCGAAGCGATCGGCACCGTCATCACCGACACCATCGCCTTGCTGAAGACGCTGCTCGAATCGGTGGTGATACTGATCCCCACGGTGCTGCCGCTGTTGACCGTCCCGCTGATTCCGTTGGCGGCGGCCCCGTTGGCGGGCTTCGCGGGCCTGGCGGGCTTGGCGGGCCTGGCTGCTATCCCACCGATACCCATCCCACCGATTCCGCCGGCCTTCGCGCTGGCGGTACCGCCGAGTCCGATGCCCGTTCCGACTCCGGTCGCGGCACCGGCCCCGGTCCCGGCCCACGTGGTGAACTCGGTACCGGTGCATACACCTCCGCCGCCCCCGCCGACGCCGGCCGGGCCACCGCTGGCCACGATGCAGGGTTACCTATACATGATCGGTGTCCTGTCGGCGAGTGCCCGGCGAGCGGCGGACCAGGCCGCGAAGGCCAAGGAGCCGCAACCGGCCCAGGGCACCGAGGACCAAGTATCCGCGGTTGCCCCGAAGAAGACGCCGGGCGGGCGGCGTCGTCGCGAGACCGTCGAACGACTCGGCCGCGGCTACGAATACATGGATCTTGAGCCGTCCGTATCTCCCTCGACGGACGGGGCCGGACCGCTCGGATTCTCCGGAACCGCAACCAAAGTCAGCGCGGGTGCGGCGACCGGACTGGCCACGCTGGCCGAAGACGACTTCGGCAGCGCGCCTCGGATGCCGATGATGCCGAGCACGTGGGGCAACGAGTCGCCCGACGTCACTGACGAAGACTGACGATCCTCGCGGGATTCAGCAGCCGCAGTCCTCGCCGCGCCATGCGTTGACGCCCTGCCAGATCGCGGCGCCGGCGATGCCCAGACCGATCACCGGGTCGATCCACCAACAAATCGGCCAGACCGCGGCCACTGCCATACCGACCAGGACGGCCGCAGCCTGCGCGCCGCACAGGTAATTCTGGGTGCCTTCGCCCGCAGTGGCCGCCGAGCCCAGCCGGTCGGCGAGCGCATGCTTGGCCCGGCCCAGGATCGGCATCAGCACCAGCGAGGCGGCCGTCAACGCGATACCGATCACCGAGGTGTCGGCGTGGTGCTCGTCGAGCAGATGGTGGATGGATTCCGCGGCGATGTAGGGGGCGGTCAGCCAGAACGACCATGCGACACCGATCTGGGCGCGACGCTCGGCGGTCGACGAGGAGGTGCGTGAGCCGGAGAACCGCCACGCCACCATCGCGCTGGCCAGCGCCTCCGGCAAGCTGCCCAGCGCCCACCCCGTCAGCGAGATGGAGCCGACCGCGAGGCCCTGCCAGAGCCCGACCACGCCCTCGGTGAGCATGGCGGCCATGCTGACCCAGGCCAATCGCCACGCCCACCGCGCACCGTGCTGCCATCGCGAGTCATGCGCGACGGGGTGTCCGTGCCCGGCTTCGCCGCAGCAGTCGTCGGCGAGCAGCCCGGCCGGATCGCCGATCGAACGGGATTCGGTCACCAGGCGATGTTAGTCAATGCGCGACGCGGGCATCCCCGGCACACGTTTATCGAGGCGGCAACGGCCGCTTCATGGTGCAAACGATGCTCCACTCGAAGTAGAACTCGCCGCCCTTGTCATACCCCGCGAAATGGTGGGACACCTGCACACGTTGCACCGAGGAGTTCACCACCTCCCAGCCTTCGAGCCCGTGAGCGTTCGTATGCCGATTGGCTTCGTCAATGACGACTTGCAGGGATTCGTTCGTCACGCTGATGAAGGTGGTCTCCCACCGTGGCGGAGACCAGCTGCCGTCGGACGCCACCCCTGACGCTGGCACAGGCGAAGGTGCGCTCATAGGGCGGTACCTTATTCGGCCGCGACCCCGGAAGAGTGAATGGAACCTGACCGGGGCGTTAAGTGATGTCGCTGAATTTCGTCCCGCACAACCGGATCGGGCGGCAGCGGGCCGAATCACGCTCGGGCGCAACACCACAAGGTAATTCCCAGTATCGGATCGGTACCATGGCCGGTATGGCGCGCAGTGAGAACGACACCTGGGATCTGGCAACGAGTGTGGGGGCCACCGCCACCATGGTGGCCGCGGGCCGGGGCCGTGCCACCCAAGCCGGGCTGATCGACGACCCTTTCGCCGAACCGCTGGTGCGGGCGGTTGGCGTCGACTTCTTCACCCGCTGGGCGATCGGTGAGCTGAGCGCCGACGATGTCGACATTCCCGGCCACCCGTGGGGCATGCAGCCGATGACCGACCTGATGGCTGTCCGCACGCGCCTCATCGACCAATTCATCACCGACGCGACGGCATCCGGCATCCGGCAGACGGTGATCCTGGCCTCCGGCCTCGATGCGCGCGGCTACCGACTGTCCTGGCCTGCCGAGACGGTGGTCTTCGAGATCGATCAGCAGCAGGTGACCGATTTCAAAATCGCCACGCTGGCCGCGGCCGGCGCCGCGCCAACGGTCGACCTGCGCGCGGTGCCGATCGATCTGCGCGACGACTGGCCCGCGGCCTTGCGACAGGCCGGCTTCGACGCGAACCGGCCCACCGTGTGGGTCGCCGAAGGCCTGCTTGCGTTCCTGCCGCCGGAGGCTCAGGATCGCCTGCTGGACAACATCACCGCACTCAGCGCCGAGGGCAGCAGGCTGGTCGTGGAGATCTTCCTGAGCGCAACGGAGTCAGTGGAAGTCATGCACACCGCCGCGCAGAAGTGGTACGAGCACGGACTCGACGCCCACATCGATGACCTGTGGTACGGCGGCGAGCGTCACGACGTCGCCACGTATCTCAACGAGCGGGGCTGGCAGACGACCCGGGAACGGTCCGGTCAGTTGCTGGCCGACGCCGGGCTGCCGGTGCCGGAGCGCAACGAGGCCCAGACCGAAAACTATTACTGCACAGCACAACTCGGCGTACGTTAATGGTTGCCCAGCCGGCACTGCCAGAAGCCGACATCGTGCCACGCGCCATGTTTGTGGCCGGCCTCCAGAAGATGACCGACGCGAGTGAACCCGTGCCGCTCGTGCAATCGGACGCTCGGTTCGTTGGGCAGCGCGATCACCGCGATGGCGCTGTGGAATCCCCCGTGGCGCAGCCGGTCGAGTAACTCGGCGTAGAGCGCTTCCCCGACGCCGCGTCGGTGTGCCGAGGGATCAACGTAGATGGTTGTTTCGACGGTCCACCGATAGGCGGCCCGCTCATTCCACGGGCCTGCGTAGGCGACCCCGAGCACGTGATCGTCGTCCGTCGCCACCAGCCAGGGAAACCGTTGGTGTCGTTGCGCCCACAGGGTGCGTACCTCGTCGACACTCTGTGGCTCGGTCCGAAAGTTGAAGACGGTCTTCTCGATGTAGTGGTTGACGATCTCGCAGACGCGTTCGAGGTCGTCGTCGGTGGCAGGCCTGACCCGCGGCGCTGTCAGACCCCGGTCGCTTTCGGGCGGTAGCGGTCGATGTCTTTCTCCTCGAGCGATCGCGCGAGCAGTTCGCCCTTTGCCGTCAGCGACAGCCACACCGAGTACATCCATTTCTCGGGATCGTCATAGTGTTTGACGTACTTGTGCGAGATTTCGTGCAGCGAATGGTCGAGCGAATGATGCCACGCCGCAAAACGCTGCGACTTACCGGTGAGTGCGCCTATCTTGAACAGCCCGTCGGTCACCCACTCGCGAATCGCATCCAGTGTCTCGTGCTGCAATTCCAGCGGCGAGGCCGACGGATTGTGGTGTTTGACATGCCAATCCACCGCATTGAGATCGATCGGCTTTCCCAGGGCTTCTTGCAGCAGATCATTGCGCAGGGCCTCGCGGGTGGCGCTCATCGGCCTGTGCTCCTGGTCGGCGGATTCCTTCCGGTCACCGTACAGTTCGGGCGCGTTCGCCGATAGCGCTGGCAGCCGGGAAAGTCGCTGTAGCGTGCTCTCATGGTGGATTTTGCTCTGCGCTCGTGTGGATTGCACGGCCACGCAACATTCGCTCCCGATGAGCCGAAGCTCCGGGAGCGATTGAAGGCCGACACCCCGATCGGCGAAGCCTGGCGTTGCCTGCGCTGCGAGACTTTCGTCGTTGGTCCTCCCCGGCGTAGCGGACCGGCCAACACCGCGCCGGAAATCCCACGGGGACGGTTCCTGCGGGATCGCACCTTGATGCGTGCGCTGGCCATCGAACGCGCGTTCCGCAGCGTGATTTTCCTGTTAGTGGCCGCGGGAGTGCTCAAGGTCAGCGGATCGCGCGAGCGGTTGCAGCACGCGCTGGACCGAGACATTCCGTTGCTCAAGCCATTGGCGAACCAGGTCGGCTGGGATCCGGAGAACTCCAAGCTCATTCGTCATATCGCCCACGCGTTCGCGCTGTCGTCGTCGACGCTGCAGTGGATCGCGGTGGGCCTGGCCGCCTACGCGCTGATCGAGTTGATTGAGGCGGTCGGGCTATGGCTGATGGCACGGTGGGGCGAATACTTTGCGGTGATCGCGACCAGCGTGTTCCTGCCCCTGGAAATCTACGAACTGACCGAAAAAATCACGGCTCTAAGGCTTTTCGCCCTTCTGGTCAACATCGTCGCGGTGGTGTGGCTGCTGTGGAGCAAGCGACTCTTCGGGCTCAACGGCGGCGCGAAGGCCTACCGCGAAGAGCACGAAGCCGAAAGCCTGCTCAGTGTCGAAAGCGCGGCGCTGAGCGAAACCGCTTCCAGTGCAACTCGATAACCTAAGACTCCGCCGGTAGGGCGGCCTGATGTTGCAGCGCAAAGGCGACCGCGTGGGTGCGGTTCTGCACGCCCAGCTTGGCCAAGATCGCCTCGACGTGGTGGCCAACCGTCTTCGGGCTGATATGCAACTCTGCGGCGATCTCCGGGTTGCTGAGCCCGGCCGCAAGCAGGTCGAACACCTGGCGCTGGCGTCCGGTCAGCGCGTGCGGGTCTGAATCGCGGTCCGCCTGCTTCGTGCGGGGGGCCCGCTCGCGCAGGGCGGCCAGCCGCTGCTGGGCGCGCCGGGCCGCCGCCTTGGCGCCGAGTCGACGGAAGGTGGCCAGCGCCGAGTTCACCGCTGTAGCATCGCCGCCGAGTTGGGCCAGCGCCGCGTCGTAGCTGCAGCCCCGGGCCGTCCAGGCCTCGCTCGCGCGCTGCCACTGCCCGCCGACCTCCAGGTCGAACGGAGTCATCGGGTCGCGGTTGGTGCCCTCAATTGTGCCGCCGGCCAAGCGAACCCAGCGGTACAGTTGGCCGGTTTGCCACGGGTCGGCCTGTTCGCGCGAACACGCCAGCCCGTTCTGCACTTCGGCCAGGGCCCGCTCGTCATCGCCGGCCAACCAGGCCACCTCGGCCCGTGCCGCCCACAACGCACCCAGGTGCACCAGGTTGCCGGGTTGGGCGCCGTCGACCGCGTCAACCTCGGGCGCAGTAGCGGGCGGCTGGCCACGCCGGGCCCGGAGCAGGGTCAGCGTCACCAGCGGCAGGATCCGGTGCTGCGGACTCAACTCGGGCAGAGTCATGATCTGTTCGGCAATGACGGCGGCGCGCTCCCAATCCCCGCCGTGCAACGCTGCCAGCGTCGACGCCGCGGTCAGCAGCGAGCTGAACATGCCGAGGTCGCGGCTATCGCAGAACCGCAATGCCTCCGCCAGATAGCCCTCAGCACGGGATAATTCGCATCGCAGTACCGCATACCAGTAGATCAGGACGCCCAGCACTCCGGCGTGCTCCTCCAGCCCCTCGGTGGCCAGCGCCTCACGCCATACGCTCTCCAACTCATCCCAGCCGGTGCCGGTGCTGAATACGGTGGTTAGCGCCGTATAGCCACGCGCCCGGATATCGACTGCGGGGTCTTGTATTTCGCCGGCCAGCGTGTGGGCGCGGCCCGCGTAGTCGGCGCAGACCGGATCCAGCGCGAGGGCGCTGATGTGCGCCATGTTGATCAGCGACCAGGCCAGCTGCGGTGACGGGCCGAGGTCTTCCAGCAATCGCAGCGAAGCGTGCGCCGCGTCGATGGCCTCGGCAGCGCGTCCCAGCGGCTGCAGCAGACGTGACAGCCAGCGCAGGTCGTCGCCCTCTTCTAGTTGGTCGCCCAGCTTGCGCCGCAACGTGATTGCCTCGCGCAGGGATGCGGCCGCCGGATCAGCCTGCCCGCTCAGATAGCACGCGAACGCGTGTCGCTCCAGCCAGACGACCCGGCTCTGGTCAGAACTCGTGCCGGCGCGACGCAACGCGAGCGCATACAGGCTTGCGGCTTCCCGATTGGCTCCCAGTGCCGCGGCCCGTTCGGCCGCAGCGATGCCATAGCGGATCGTTGCTTCGATCTCCCCGGCCTCATCGGCGTGAAATGCCAATGCCGCCAACGTGTTCGCATCGGTGGGCTGCGCCGCCAGCACGGCCAGCGCACGTCGGTGCAGATCGATGCGGTCGAAATCGGGGATCTGCGCTACCGTGGCCCGGCGGGCGAGTTCGTGACGGAAACCGACCAGGTCCCCCTCGGCCGTCAGCACGCCGGCGCCGAGACATTCATGCAGCGCCGTCCGGGTCTCGGGGTACATCTTCTCCAACAGCGCGACATCGGCACGCGGGCCGCATACCGCGACCGCGTGCGCGGTTTCCCGCGCCTTGGCCGACAACCGTCCGAGCCGCCCCCACACCGCCTCGGAAATGCTGCGCGGCAAGCCTTTACGAGTGAGTGCGTCCGGCCCGGCAGCCAGCACCTCGGTGAGGTAAAACGGGTTGCCGCCGGTGACGTGATGTAGCTGCTCGGCATTCAGTCCGGTGCCGGCGGCGAGCGACGCTACCGCGGGTAAGGTCAACGCCGCCAACTCGATTCGGCTCACCGACGGGTAGTTCGCCAGGTCCCCCAGCGTCACGGCCAGCGGATGGGTCGCGGGCAGTTCGTCGTCACGGAACGAGATCACCAGCACCAAATGCAGTGCCGCCACCCGTCGCGCCAGGAACCGCACCAGATCCAGGGTGGCGCTGTCGGCCCAGTGCGCGTCTTCGATCACCCACACCCAGCGCTCGCGGTCACCCAACGCGGCCAACAGCTGTCGATAGATCTGTGCGGTATCCCCCGAGTCGACGGCCGCGGTGAGCCGGGCCCCAGCGGCAGCGTCCAGCCCGGCAAGGGCATCGGTCAGGGGGCCCAGCGGGCGCGGCGCGCCCAGCGGATCACACCAGCCGCGCAATACCCGCAGTCGTGCATCCAGTCGATCGACAAACTGGGCAAGCAATGTGGTCTTTCCAATACCGGCCTCGCCGCGTAGTAAGACCACTTCCCCGGGGCCGCCGCGGGCCACGCGATACGCCGGCGCATTCAACTGCGCCAGAGGCGCTTCGCGTTCCAGCAAAGCATTCACCAAGGGGGACATGATGCACTGTGACTGTAGCGTCACCGGCCCTGCGATGCGCGTCAACTGCACATTCGCTGGAAATTTGCTGTAGGTGTTGCCGACTTTCAGCGCAGCAATGCGCGTGACATCACCACGCGCTGAATCTGGTTCGTGCCTTCGTAGATCTGGGTGATCTTGGCGTCGCGCATGAAACGCTCCACCGGGAAGTCGGTGGTGTATCCGGCGCCACCGAAAAGCTGCACAGCGTCGGTGGTGACTTCCATCGCCACATCGGAGGCGAAGCATTTCGACGCCGCCGAGATGAAGCCGAGATTCGACTCACCGCGTTCGGCGCGGGCGGCGGCGCTGTAGACCATCAGCCGCGCAGCCTCGACCTTCATCGCCATGTCGGCGAGCATGAATTGGACGGCCTGGAATGAGCTGATCGACTCGCCAAACTGCTTGCGGTCCTTGGTGTACGCGATCGCTGCATCCACCGCACCCTGGGCGATGCCGACGGCTTGCGCGCCGATGGTCGGACGGGTGTGGTCCAACGTGGCCAGTGCGGTCTTGAACCCGGTACCGGGCTCACCGATCATCCGGTCGCCGGGAACCCGGCAGTTCTCGAAGTACAACTCGGTGGTCGGAGAACCCTTGATGCCCAACTTCTTTTCCTTGGGCCCGACGCTGAAGCCCTCGTCGTCCTTGTGCACGATGAAGGCCGAGATCCCGTTGGCGCCCTTGTCCGGATCGGTCACCGCCATCACGGTGTACCAGGTCGACTTGCCGCCGTTGGTGATCCAGGCCTTGGCGCCGTTCAAGATCCAGTCGTCGCCGTCGGCCTTGGCCCGGGTCCTCATCGAGGCGGCGTCGCTGCCGGCCTCGCGCTCGCTCAACGCGTACGACGCCATCGCGCCGTCGCAGGCCATCGATGGCAGAACCTGCTTCTTGAGCTCGTCTGACCCGCGCAGGATCAGGCCCATCGTGCCCAGCTTGTTCACTGCGGGGATCAACGAGGCGGACGCGTCGACGCGTGCCACTTCCTCGATCACGATGCACGCGGCCACCGAGTCGGCGCCCTGTCCGCTGTACTCCTCAGGGACGTGTACGGCGTTGAATCCGGACGCGTTCAGTGCCTGCAACGCCTCCTCCGGAAAGCGGGGTTTCTCGTCGACGTCAGCGGCGTGCGGTGCGATCTCTTTCTCCGCCAACGCGCGAATCGCCGCGCGCAACTCGTCGTGCTCCTCAGGGAGCTTGAACAGATCGAACGACGGATCTCCAGCCATCCCGGCCTCCCTCTTTATGCCCGACTACTCGGTGCTACTCGCCGGTAACTTTACCTTGGCGCTGTTTCAGCGCCGCATCCTTGGCCAGCACAGACTCCGCCAACTGCTCCTGGAATGCCACGATCCGGCTGCGCAGCGCCGGATCCGACGCCGCCAAAATCCGCACCGCCAGCAGCCCGGCATTGCGGGCCCCACCGATCGACACCGTGGCGACCGGGACGCCGGCGGGCATCTGCACGATCGACAGCAGCGAGTCCAGCCCGTCCAACTTGTCCAGCGGTACCGGAACGCCGATCACCGGCAGCGGCGTGGCCGAGGCCACCATGCCGGGCAGGTGTGCCGCGCCGCCGGCGCCGGCGATGATCACCTCGATGCCGCGGCCGGCGGCCTGCTGCGCGTAGTCGAGCATGCGCTGTGGAGTGCGATGGGCCGAGACCACCCCGATCTCGTAGGCGACATCGAACTCGGCCAGCGCGTCCGCGGCGTCCGACATCACCGACCAGTCGCTGTCGCTACCCATGATCACGCCAACGCGTACGGGGTCAGTCATTCTTGTGCGGGTCCCATCCGTCCGTCCATTCCCCATCTGACAACCAGTGTGCCGCGCGCTCCGCGCGTTCACGCAGGTTTGCCAACCCGGCCGCGTCGCTGCCGAGGAAGTTGATGTGCCCCACCTTGCGGCCCGGGCGTTCTTCTTTGCCGTAGAGGTGAACCCGGGCGTCGGGCATCCGCGCGAACAGGTGATGCAATCGCTCGTCGAGCGACATCGTCGGCGTTTGCGCCGCGCCCAGCACATTGGCCATCACCGTCACCGGCGCGATCGCGTCGGTGTCGCCGAGCGGGTAGTCCAGCACCGCGCGCAGATGCTGCTCGAACTGGCTGGTGCGGGATCCGTCCATGGTCCAGTGCCCAGAGTTGTGCGGGCGCATCGCCAGCTCGTTGACCAGCAGCTGCCCGTCGACGGTTTCGAACAGCTCGACGGCCAGCACACCGACCACACCCAGTTCGGCCGCCAATCGCAGAGCCAGCTGCTGGGCCGCGGCACCGACATCGTCGGGCAGCGCCGGAGCCGGCGCGATCACCAGCACGCAGATGCCGTCGCGTTGGACGGTCTCGACCACCGGCCAGGCGGCGCCCTGGCCGAATGGCGACCGGGCTACCAGCGCCGCGAGCTCGCGGCGCATCGCGACCCGCTCCTCGACCAATACCGCTACGCCGGAATCTAAATATTGACCCGCGATCTCGCGGGCCTGCGCCGCGTCGGCGGCCATCTGTACTCCGCGCCCGTCATAGCCGCCGCGGACCGCCTTGACCACCATCGGGCCCTGGACCCGTCGAGCGAACTCATCGACGTCGTCGAGGTGCTCGATCGCGGCATAGCGCGGCACCGCGGCGCCGAGCGCCTCCAGCCGGCGCCGCATGACGAGTTTGTCCTGCGCGTGCACCAGGGCCTCGGGTGGCGGTGCCACGTTGACGCCTTCCGCGACCAGCTTTTCCAGCAGCTCAGTGGGCACGTGCTCATGGTCGAAGGTCAGCGCCGCGGCGCCCGCGGCAACCCGGCGCAGTGCCTCGAGATCGGTGTGCGAGCCGATCACCACATCGGCACTGACCTGGGCTGCGGGATCGGCGGGATCGGCAGCCAGCACCCGCAGGCCCTGGCCCAACGCGATCGCCGCCTGGTGCGTCATCCGGGCGAGCTGACCGCCGCCGACCATGGCGACGACGGGTGAGGCAGCGGGAATGTGGCGGGTACTCGGCACGGCAATCATGGTGTCATGGCCGCTGAACGGCCCATTTGTCGGCGGTCACACGGTCACAGAGCACCCTTAATCAGTAATACGTAGACTGCGACATTGTGTCCTTCGCCGATGCCACGATCGCCCGACTGCCGGGGCCGATCCGCCCCTACGCCGAGCGTCATCACGAGCTGATCAAGTTCGCCATCGTCGGCGCGACGACGTTCGTCGTCGACTCGGCGATCTTCTACACGCTGAAGCTGACGATCCTGGAGCCCAAGCCGGTGACCGCCAAGGTCATCGCCGGCATCGTGGCGGTCATCGCGTCGTACATCCTCAACAGGGAATGGAGCTTCCGGGACCGGGGCGGCCGCGAGCGGCACCACGAGGCGCTGCTGTTCTTCGCGTTCAGCGGTGTCGGCGTGCTGCTGAGTATGGCGCCGCTCTGGGTCTCCAGCTATGTCCTGCAGCTGCGGGTGCCGATGGTCTCGCTGACCGCGGAGAACATTGCCGACTTCATCTCCGCCTACCTCATCGGCAACCTGCTGCAGATGGCGTTCCGCTTCTGGGCGTTCCGGCGCTGGGTGTTCCCCGACGAGGCCGCCCGGACCGGCGACCAGGCCCTGGAATCTGCGCTCACCGCCGGCGGGATTGCCGAGGTGTTCGAGGATGTCGAAGCCAGGGGCAACGTCACGCTGATGCGCGCCTGGCGCTCACGGAGCAGCCGAGCGAATCAGCTCGGTGATTCCTCGGAACCAAGGGTGTCGAAAACCTCGTGATACAACAGCGCGTGGACCTGCTCCACGCGCGGAATGTCATAGAACTCCAACGGATCTTGTGACGCCGACTCGACGATCAGCGTGCCGGTCCGCAGTATCCGATCGATCAGCCGGTGCCGGAATTCGACGCTGTTGATCCGGGCCAATGGGATGTCGATGCCACTGCGGCTCAGCACCCCGTGCCGGAACATCACCCGGCGGTCGGTGATGACGAAATGCGTGGTGAGCCAATTCAAGAACGGCCACACCGTCAGCCAGCCGATCAGCACCAGCCAGATCGCCCCGATCACCCAGTAGACGACGCTTTTGGCGTTGGGCGCCCAGGTCATGCCGTTGACCACCGCACAACCAAACGATGCGGCCGCGCTGGCCAGGATCAGGACGGTCGCCGGCCAGAACAGCCGCTTCCAGTGCGGATGGCGGTGCAAGACGACTTGCTCGTCGCCGGCCAGCACATTGTCGGGGTAGCCCACGCTGGCACTTTAGACGCTGGGACGCAGGTGCGTAATGTCTCCGGCCGAGATTGCCACCGTCTCGCCACCGGTGTCGACGCAGAGTCGCCCGGTCTCGTCGACCGCTCGAGCGACGCCGACCACCTCACGTTCACCGGGCATGCTGGCCCGCACCCGCGAGCCCAGCGTCACGCTGTAGCGCCGGTAGTCGGCGAGCAGCGCCGGGTCGGCGCCGCCCGCAGTGCGCCACGCGTCAACCCGGGCCGCCAGCTCGCGAAGTATATTGCGCGCCAGCGCGTTTCGATCGGTGACTGACGACGCCAGCATCAGCAGCGAGGTAGCCGCAGGGTCCGGCGCCTCATCGGCGGTCAACGTCACGTTGAGCCCGAGGCCGACCACGATCACCGGCGCCGGCGACGCCACCTCGGCGAGGATCCCGGCCAGCTTGCCGCCGTCCACCAGCACGTCGTTCGGCCACTTCAGCCCCGCCCGCACGCCCAGCGCGGCCAGCGCGTCGGCCACCGCGACCC
>NZ_JBAPMI010000244.1:0-3343 GCF_049278535.1 Mycobacterium sp.
GGGTCGCGGTGCCCCGGACGCGGTCGTGGTGGTGCGCGACCCCGACGGCAAGCTGCGCGATTTGAGCTGGGTTCCCGACGCCGACGCCGACGTGGTCCCGGTGGCGGCCGACACCGACGACGGCCGCAGCGTCATCCGGCACTCGGCTGCACACGTCTTGGCACAGGCTGTGCAGGATCTGTTCCCGCACGCCAAGCTCGGCATCGGGCCGCCGATCGCCGACGGCTTCTATTACGACTTCGACGTTGCCGATCCGTTCACCCCGGAAGACCTGGACAAGCTGGAAAAGCGGATGCGCCAGATCGTCAAAGAGGGGCAGCTGTTCGACCGACGCGTCTACGAGTCCAAGGATCAGGCCCGCGGCGAACTGGCCGGCGAGCCGTACAAACTCGAGCTGGTCGACGACAAATCCGGCGATCCCGACGTGATGGAGGTCGGCGGTGACGAGCTCACCGCCTACGACAACCTGAATCCGCGTACCCGCGAACGGGTTTGGGGCGACTTGTGCCGCGGGCCGCACATCCCGACCACCAAGCACATTCCGGCGTTCAAGCTCACCCGCAGTTCGGCCGCGTACTGGCGGGGCGATCAGAACAATGCCAGTCTGCAACGGATCTACGGAACCGCGTGGGAATCGCAGGAAGCGTTGGACCGCCACCTCGAGTTGCTCGAAGAGGCTGCGCGTCGCGACCACCGCAAGCTCGGCGTCGAGCTGGATCTGTTCAGTTTCCCCGACGAAATCGGTTCGGGCCTAGCGGTTTTCCATCCCAAGGGCGGCATAGTGCGCACCGAGCTGGAGGACTATTCGCGGCGCAAGCACGCCGAGGCCGGCTACCAGTTCGTCAACACCCCGCACATCACCAAAGAACAGCTGTACATCACCTCGGGCCATCTGGAGTGGTACGCCGAGGGCATGTTCCCGCCGATGCACATCGACGCGGAGTTCAACGACGACGGAACGGTCCGCAAGCCCGGGCAGGACTATTACCTCAAGCCGATGAACTGCCCGATGCATCACCTGATCTACCGGTCGCGCGGTCGCTCCTATCGCGAACTTCCGTTGCGGCTGTTCGAGTTCGGCACCGTCTACCGGTACGAGAAGTCCGGCGTGGTGCACGGCCTGACCCGGGTGCGCGGCATGACGCAGGACGACGCGCACATCTACTGCACCCGTGAGCAGATGCGCGACGAACTGGCGTCGTTGTTGGGCTTCGTGCTGGATCTGCTGGCCGACTACGGCCTCAACGATTTCTACCTGGAGCTGTCCACCAAGGACCCGGAGAAGTACGTCGGCTCCGACGAGGTGTGGGACGAAGCCACCGCGATCCTGAGCGAAGTCGCCGAAGGCTCGGGCCTGCATCTGATTCCGGATCCCGGCGGCGCGGCGTTCTACGGCCCGAAAATCTCAGTGCAGGTCAAGGATGCGCTGGGCCGCAGCTGGCAGATGTCCACGATTCAGCTCGACTTCAACATGCCGGACCGGTTCGACTTGGAGTACACCGCCGCCGACGGATCGCGGCAACGCCCGGTGCTGATCCACCGCGCGCTGTTCGGTTCGATCGAGCGCTTCTTCGGCATCCTCACCGAGCACTATGCGGGCGCATTCCCGGCCTGGCTGGCGCCGGTGCAGGTGGTCGGCATTCCGGTGGCCGACGGCCATGTACCGTATCTGGAAGACGTT
Organism: Mycobacterium sp.; assembly: GCF_049278535.1. Classification (GTDB taxonomy): domain Bacteria; phylum Actinomycetota; class Actinomycetes; order Mycobacteriales; family Mycobacteriaceae; genus Mycobacterium. The sequence continues at coordinate 1,682 of NZ_JBAPMI010000244.1, forward strand.
GCCGCTCAACTGAAGTCGCACGGTATCCGGATCGATGTGGATACCAGCGATGACCGGATGGCCAAGAAGATCGTCAACCACACCAACCAGCGGGTGCCGTTCATGTTGCTGGCCGGCGACCGCGACGTCGAGGCCGGCGCGGTCAGTTTCCGGTTCGGCGATCGCACGCAGATCAACGGCGTTCCTCGTGACGAGGCGGTTGCGGTCATCAAGCAATGGATCTCCGATCGTGAAAACCACGTTCCCACTGCCGATTTGGTCAAGGTGAGCAGTCGTGGCTGAAGACGACGCAATCGTCGACAGGGGAGTCGGTGAATCCGACCACCTGCAGCGGTTATGGACGCCCTACCGGATGAGTTACCTGGCCGAGGGGCCGTTGAAGCAGGAACACGACAACCGGGACCAACCGTTCACCGACATCCCGCAATTGTCCGACGAGGACGGTCTGGTGGTGGCCCGCGGCGAACTGGTCTACGCGGTGCTGAACCTCTACCCGTACAACCCGGGGCATTTGATGGTGGTGCCGTACCGGCGGCTTTCCGAGCTCGAGGATCTGACCGAGCCGGAGAGCAGCGAGCTGATGGCGTTCATCCAGAAGGCGATTCGCGTCATCAAGAACGTGTCGCGACCGCATGGGTTCAACGTCGGGGTCAACCTGGGCCAGTCGGCGGGCGGCTCGCTGGCCGAGCATCTGCATGTGCACGTGGTGCCGCGATGGGGCGGCGACGCCAACTTCATCACGATCATCGGCGATTCCAAGGTGATCCCGCAGTTGCTGCGCGACACCCGTCGGCTGCTTGCCACCGAGTGGGACAAGCAGTCGTGAGCAAACTTTTGTCCCGCGAGGGAGTAGCCCGAGTCACCAACCCGGTGGCGCGGGCGTTTCTGCACGCCGGCTTCACCGCCGACGGCGTCACCATCATCGCCACTGCCGCCGCGGTGCTTGCTGCATTGACGCTGTTTCCCACCGGCAAGCTGTTTGCCGGCGCCGTGGTCATCACGTTCTTCGTCCTGTTCGACATGGTCGATGGGGCGATGGCGCGAGAAAGCGGCGGCGGCACCAGGTTTGGCGCGGTGCTAGATGCCACCTGCGACCGCATCAGCGACGGTGCGGTGTTCTGCGGGCTGGCCTGGTGGGCGGCGTTCGGCCTGGGTAGCCGACCGTTGGTGGTGGCGACGATGATCTGCCTGGTCACCTCGCAGGTGATCTCGTACACCAAGGCGCGCGCTGAAGCCAGTGGGCTGCGCGGTGACGGCGGCTTCATCGAACGGCCGGAACGACTGATCATCGTGCTCGTCGGGGCGGGACTTTCGGACCTGCCGATCTTTCCGCTGCCGTGGGCGCTTCCGGTGGCGATGTGGTTGCTGGCCGCGGCCAGCATGGTCACCTGTGCTCAGCGGTTGCACACCGTGCGGCACTCGACCAGTGCGGCCGATCCGCTGCCGCCGCCAGGTAAGTCTGGAGAGACCGAGTCGTGATCGTCCCAGCTGGCTTGAAACTGCCTGGCATCAGCGATCTTTCGCTGGGCAGTCGAATGACCGACTGGGGCTATGCGGCCGGCTGGCTGACGGTGCGTGCCATGCCGGAATTCGCCGCTCGCAACGCATTCGACGCCGCAGCGCTGTACGCGTCGCGCAATGGGGGGCCGGATCAGCTGCGCA
>NZ_JBAPMI010000245.1:0-1572 GCF_049278535.1 Mycobacterium sp.
GCCGGGGCCTCGCTGGTTTGCCGAATACCGCCCGATCCGCCGGGTGCACGCCGACGCCTCGATGTTCGTCGGCGGGCTGCGGGCCCTGCTGTTGCAGTCGCTGCATCCATTGGCCATGGCCGGGGTAGCCGAGCACTCCAACTATCGCGACGACCCGTGGGGTCGATTGCAGCGAACCAGCACGTTTTTGGCCGAGACGACATTCGGTTCCGCGGCCGACGCTCAACGAGCCGTTGATCGCGTGCGTGGAATCCATCGGCGGGTACACGGCGTGGCGGCCGACGGCAGGACGTACACGGCCACCGATCCGCACTTGTTGGAGTGGGTACACATCGCTGAAGCCGATAGCTTTCTGCGGGCCCACCAGCTTTACGGCGCGACCCCGCTGGACCAGGCCGGTCGCGACGCATACGTCGCCGACATGGCCGAGATCGCGGCCAGACTCGGCGTGGTCGACCCACCGCGCTCCGAACGTGCTCTGGCGCAACGACTCAGCGCTTTCCGTCCGGAATTGCGCAGTACGGCGGCCGCGCGTGACGCAGCCCGATTCCTGCTGTTGACGCCGCCGCTGTCGTTGGCCGCGCGGGCCCCGTATGGCGTGCTGTCCGCTTCTGCGGTGTCGATGTTGCCGTTGTGGGCCCGGGTACCGCTGCTGCTGCCGTACTTTCCGCCCGTCGAAGTCACGGTGGTGCGCGGCATCGGCCGCGTGCTGGTGGGCGGCATCCGGTGGGCGCTGCCTGCCCCCGGCGCCGTCAGCGTCGACCGCTGACCATATCGACGAACAACTGGTGAATCCGCCTGTCCCCCGTCACCTCTGGGTGAAACGCTGTGGCCAGCACCGCGCCCTGACGCACCGCGACCGGATGCCCGGCCGCCGACGCCAGCACCTGCACATCCGCACCGACTCGCTCCACCCACGGGGCGCGGATGAACACTGCATGCACCGGCTCTTCGAAGCCGTCAAACGCGATATCGCCTTCGAATGAGTCGACTTGGCGTCCAAACGCGTTGCGCCGCACAGTGATATCAATAGCACACAATGGAATCGCTTCCCGCCCAACAGCTCCGGCGTCCAGAATCTCGCTGGCAAGCAGGATCATCCCCGCGCACGCGCCGTACGCCGGGAGCCCGGAAGTCAACCGCGCCCGCAATGGCTCCAGCAAATCGAGCTCGCGCAGCAGATGAGTCATCGTGGTGGACTCCCCACCGGGAATCACCAGCCCGTCAATGCCGTCCAACTCATCAGAGCGCCGCACCGGCACCGGAGCGACCCCTGAATCACGCAGTGCCGCAAGGTGTTCGCGAACGTCGCCCTGCAGCGCCAACACCCCGATCCGCACGGCGCTCACCGGTGCTCGCTCGGGAAGCGAGTCAGCCCCTCCTGCATGACGGCGGCGACCATTTCGCCGTACTGGTTGAAGATCTTGCCCTGACACAGCGAGCGGCCGCCGCAGGCCGACGGTGAGGACTGGTCGTAGAGGAGCCACTCGTCGGCGCGGAAGACGCGCATGAACCACATCGCATGGTCGAGCGAGGCCACCTGCAGGTGTTCACGCTCGTCGAGGTGGGTTA
>NZ_JBAPMI010000246.1:0-28361 GCF_049278535.1 Mycobacterium sp.
CGGTAGTCGACCGCCGGCGTCCGCTCCCGTTGCTCCTCGCTCATCCGCAGCCGCAGGTACTGCTGGTTGCGGTCGGCGGTCAGCAGCGCGCGGACCAGACCGGCGGCTTCGTCGGGCACCTGGCTGAGCGGATAGCTGGCCAGGTCGGGGCCCGGATCCTCGCTGATGGAGCCCTTGGCTGAGGTCGCCCACCCGCCGAGGTAGATGCCCTCGATGCCCATCCGCTTCATCGTCACGGCCTGCCCGGGCGAGTACGGGCCGAAGGTGGTGATGCTCTTGCGTTGGGTGAACAGCTCACGTAGCCGCGGGTAAAAGGCTTCAGCGGCCTCGCGGGCCACGATGTAGTCGGATGGGATGGTGCCGCGCTGCTCGACGACCTGGCGCGCGGAGAAGAGGCGGGTGATTCCGTCGAAGCGTGGGCTGTCCTGGTATTGCTGCGTTGCGGCTACGTCACTCTCAAAGGCATCGTGCGAGTCCTGCTGCGACGGTGACTGCGACTTTGCATCCGCCTCGATCGTGCTCATGTTTTCTCCGCTCCTCTTCATCCCCGAATTGCCTGCTGGTGAGAGTCTATGGCTGGCGCGGCCCACGACGTCTCAAAATGGCATCTCGCGCATACCGCCGGCGGGGCCGGGCTAAACCGAGCCACGTCGGTCGGGGCCCGTGAAAGAAAAATATCGCGAGGGATATTTTTTCCGGCGGTATCGGGTAGTCCGCTCGGATACACTCACCGAGCGCGGCGACGGGGCCGCAACTGAGGGGGAGCGGCGATGAGTTCTCTGCGAACGGCCCACGAGCCGCATCCTCTACCGGTGGCTTTGCCACCGAGCCGCACTGTGGAGGTGCGCTCCGCGGATGGGACCCGTCTGCACACCGAGGTATTCGGGCCCGAGGACGGCTATCCGATCGTTCTGGCTCACGGCATCACCTGCGCCATTCGAGTATGGGGCTACCAGATTGCCGATCTGGCCGCCGATTACCGGGTGATCGCTTTCGACCATCGCGGCCATGGGCGTAGCGGGATCCCGCGCCGCGGCGGCTACACCCTGAGCCACTTGGCAGCCGATGTCGACGCCGTGCTCGACGCGACGCTGGCGCCGGGCGAGCGTGCCGTCGTCGCGGGGCACTCGATGGGCGGCATGGCGATCGCCGCATGGTCGGATCGCTATCGCCACAAGGTGCAAGCGCGTGCCGACGCTGTCGCGCTGATCAATACCACCACCGGTGACTTGTTGCGGGAAGTGCGATTGCTGCCGGTGCCGGCGCCGTTCGCGGCGGTGCGGGTGCTGGGTGGGCGCGCGCTGATCAACATTTTCGGTTCGTACACGGTTCCGCCCGGGGTGCGACGGGCCAGCCGCGAGATGATCTCGATGCTCGCAGTCGGCGCCGACGCGGACCACGCGGTCGGATCGCTGATCTTCGACCTGTTCAACGCCACGTCGTCGGCAGGTCGTGGCGGCTGCGGCAAGGCCCTCGTCGAGGCGATGGGACGCCGGCATATCGACCTGGCCGGTTTGACGGTGCCCACTCTGGTCATCGGCAGCGAGCGTGACCGGTTGACGCCGCTGGTCCAGTCGAAGCGGATGGCCGCTGCCGCACCGAATCTCGCCGGCCTTGTCGTGCTGCCCGGCGGTCATTGCTCGATGTTGGAGCGGCCCGCCGAGGTCAACCGGGAGCTGCGCGGCCTTGCCGAATCGATCACTAGCAGCAGGCGCATCAGCTCATAGCTGCCGCGCTTATAGGCGCGCGGCCACCTCGGCTGCGGCCCGCTGCCCGGAACGCACCGCGCCGTCAAGAAACCCGGTCCACTCGTCGGCGGTCTCGGTGCCGGCCCAGTGGATGGGCCCGACCGGGCGCCGCAACAACGATCCGAAGCGAGTCCAGGAGCCGGGTGGCACCGCTGCGGTTGGGCCGCCGGGCGCGAATTCTTCTGCGCCCCAACGATGATCGACGTAGTCGAGCGGCGTGAGTGCTTCGTCGCCGAACAACGTCGCGAAGCATGCCAGTGCGCGCTCGCGACGTTGGTCGGCCGGTAGCGAGTCGAAGGTGCGGGAGTCGACGAACCCCAGCAGGATCCCGGGCCCGTCCGGCGCAGGGCTGACGTCGAAGGTGATGAACACCGGACCCTCATCGGACAGCGATTCGCCGGAGAAGCCTTTGTCGCGCCAGAACGGAGTCGGATAAGCGACGTAGGCCTTGCTGAGCCGGCCCTGCGGCCACTGCGCGGGCAGTTGCCGATGCTCGGCGGACAGTGCAGGGGTGAATTCGATGACGCTCCAGTGCTCCGGCGGGATCGCGACGACGACGTATTTGGCTTCAGCCGTGCCCTTTTCGCTGGTGACCGTCACACCGTCGTCGTGGTGGTCGATGCGGCGCACGGCGGCCTCCAGAACCACGCGGTCGCCGAGTTCGGCGGCCGCCGCGTCGGCGATCTGTTGCGTGCCGGCCGAAAAACGGTCTTGCTGGGCACCGTTTTCGACGTCGAGCATCCGGTCCAGACCACCCGCGGCGCGGACATAACGGGCGGCGTGCAGCATCGACACGGCGTCGGGTTCGCATCCCCAGGTCACCCGCGCCATGATGGCCAGCAGATCCCGGGTGGTGGCGCCGGCGCGTACCGATCGCAGCCACTGGCCCAACGATTGGCTGTCCAGCCGAGCGGCGCGCCGGGCAGTCCACGGCTCGTCCAGGGGAACGGTCCGGGCGATCCGCTCGAATTGCCAACGCACACGGCCGAGATCGAGCAAGCCACCAAGGGAGAGCCGCGGGATGGTGCCGGTGTAGGAGCGCACTGCGCCGCGCCACCGAATCAGGTTGGCGCCATCGTCATAGGTCGGTACGGTCGTAATACCGAGATCCGCGGCCAGCTTCAGCACCGCATCCTGCGTCGGGCCCACGAATGTGCCGCCCATATCCACCGGGATGCCTGCGACGTGGCCGGTATGCGAGCGCCCGCCCACCCGGTCACGGCCCTCCAGCACCAGCACATCGTGGCCGAGCCGGGTCAGCTCACGGGCGGCGGTGAGTCCGGCGAAACCGCCACCCACCACGACGACGTCTGCGGTCCAGGTCGCATCGGACATGCCCTCCAGTCAACCCCATGGCCACTACGTAGTGTGAATCCTCAGTGAAAGTCTTCACCGCCCTCTACGGTCTGACCGACGCGGCTGAGCGCGCGCGGGAGCTTCGCGACGCCGGTGCCAGCGGCGTCGCCACCTTTGAGGGACCACACGATGTTTTCGCACCGCTGACGTTGGCGGCAACGGTTCCCGACCTGAACCTGATGACCAATGTCGCGATTGCGTTCCCGCGAAACCCGATTCACCTGGCCCACCAGGCCAACGATCATCAGCTGTTGAGCTCGGGACGGTTCATTCTCGGTCTGGGAACTCAGGTCCGGGCGCAAATCGAAAAGCGGTTCGGCGCCGAGTTTGACAAACCGGTGGCCCGGATGACCGAACTCGTCGCGGCGCTGCGGGCGATCTTCGCGGCCTGGAACTCCGGTGGGCGATTGGACTTTCGCGGCGACTACTACCGGCACACGTTGATGACACCGACCTTCAACCCGGGCCCGAATCCGTATGGCCCGCCACCTATTTACGTCGGCGCGCTCGGTCCGCGGCTGACCCGTGCCGTCGCGCAGCACGCCGATGGGCTGCTGGTGATGCCGTTCGGCTCGAAGCGATTCCTGCACGAGCACACCATGCCTATGGTGCGCGAGGGCCTGCAGGCATCGGGCCGTCACAACACCGACTTGGCCGTGTTGCCCGAAATCATCGTCTCCGCGGGTGAGACCGACGCCGAACTCGAGCAGGCCCATGCCCGGACCCGGGCGCTGTTGGCGTTCTATGGCTCCACGCCGGCATATCGGCCGGTGCTGGCCGCACACGGGTGGCAGGATCTGCAGCCCGAACTGAACGCGTTGTCCAAGCAGGGCCGCTGGGACGACATGGGCGCACTGATCGACGACGAGATTCTGCACACCATCGCCGCGTGCGGCGCTCCGGGGGACGTCGCCCGCCATATCCGCGACCGCGTCGACGGAATCGCCGACACCGTCTGTCTCTACCAGGCGGCGCCGTTGGGCCTACAGACGCTGTCCGCGATCGTCGACGAATTACGCTGACGTCAAAGCTTTTTCGGGGCTTTACGGCGCAACCGTTAACCAGTCCTTGAAGCCGGACGGGTCGTGGCGGCCCAGTGCGCCATGCTCGTACAGACCCCAGCCCTCGACCGGAGTTCCGTTGCCGTCGCGGCACATCGCCCGCCCGACATGGTCGATGACGCCGAAGCCGGACCGGCCGACGATCGCCGGGTCGGTCATGTCGTAGGTCAGCCGTTCGACGAACTTCTCGCCCTTCCACATGCCGTGCAGCCAGTCCGAGTCGCCGCCGTAGCCGCCGCCGACGTGGATGGGCACCGGCAGCTTGGACTCGACGTCGAAGTGCACAGGCGTGCCGTCGGGGGCGGTGGCGTCGATGGTCGCGCCAGTCGGAATCCGGGTGCTCGACCGGTAGTGAATCTTCACCCGCGGCCAGCCGAGCTGTTCGACGCGGCCATCGCGCCAGATGCGGGTGCAGTCGTTGAGCGAGCGGAATCCGTCGGGTGCCTCCTGAATGATGAGCACCACGGCGAAGTCGTCGAATGCGATCGGCACGTACAGCCACCACATCCCCTCGAACGGGGGGTCGGCGGGACGCCCTGCCGGCTCGGGTTCGCCGATCGGCCGGATACCCCAGGACCGGTCACGGCTGCCGATCCAGGTGGCCGGGTCGACGGGAATCTCCTTGCCGTCCACGACGATCCGGCCGCTCCAGCTACCGAGTTGGGCGAAGCGCTGCGCGTCGAGAGTCACCCGGTTTCCGGAGCGCATCAGGTGCGGCTGTTCTTGGACGACGTCGAACAGGCCTTCCCAGGTGAGATCGGCTGCGATGCCCTCGGTTTCGTCGAGAACGATCCGCAGCTTGTGCAGCGGTTCGATGACCTCGACGCGGTAGCCATTGACGTTCTGGTTGAGTCGGTCCTGGTCGATGGCATCGGACAGGTGGACCGCGGTCTGGGTGTCGCCGCGGCGGATGAGCAGGAACGCGTCCTTGACCCCGAGGTTGGGGTAGTAACCGATACCGCTGATCACGAAGATGTCGCCGGTGCGGTCGTGGGCGTTGAAGTAGGAGCGATCGTAGAAGTTGCGGTCCGAGGAACCCGGCCACGCAATTGGCTGGGGAACCTGATGTACCGGGAATTCGTCGAGCGGTCCGAGCATTACTGATCCTCTCCGATAAGGCGCTTCATGAGTCCTGAGTGGTAGAACAGCGATTCGACGCTGTCGGGCTTCTCGGTTTCGCCGAAGTGCACGCGCCGCGCGCCGGTGCGCATGAACACGCAGGCCCACATCACGCCCGAGTACACGTAGAACCAGTGCAGGTCGCCGATTTCGACACCGGTGAGCCGCTGGTAGGTGGCGCGGACGTCTTCTTCCCGCATTACCCCGGGTAGGCCGTCTAAAGTCGCCAATCCGGCGAGCTCTTGAAAGACCATGTGCGCATAGATCATCCACGCGACATCGAGCTCGCGCGGGCCAAGCGTCACCATTTCCCAGTCCAGCACCGCCACCGGTTGGAAGTCGCGGTACAGCACGTTGCCGACCCGGGCGTCACCCCACAGCAGCACCGGCTCGCCGGCCGCCGCTTCGGTCGGCCAGTTCTCCTCCAGCCACCCGAATGTCCGCTCCAGCAGCGGTGATCGACCGATGTCGGGCACCGCGAAGTCATACCAGGACCGCACCCAGTTGACATGTCTCCGCAGCGCGGAGTCGCCTTCCTGGCTCTCGGTGAGAAATCCAAATATGCCCTCGGCGTTGGGGATTGAATGCAGTAGTGCCAGTACTGACACCGTCGCATCCTGCAGTTCCCGCTGGCGTTCGACCGGCGCGTCCGCGAACCAGTTGCCGCCGAAGGTGTACGGCATGACGTCGGGTGGTACCTCGCCGTCGACGTAGTCCATCAGGAAGAACGGTGTCCCCAAGACCTCGCCGGTGGACTCCAGCCAGCGCACCCGGGGGACGGGAACGTCGGTGAGCTCGCCGACCTTACGGATCACGTCGAATTGATGGTCGAGTCGATACGTGGGGAACACCTGGACGTCCTCGGCGGTCGGCGCGACCCGCGCCACCAGCTTTTGCGTGACGGGTTTGCCGTCCTCCTCCCAGCGGGCGGTCAGGATGATCGTCTCCGATGACATACCGGTCGAGTCGATACCGCTTTCCACGGTGATCTCGGGCGTAGCGCCGCCGGGGAGCACAGTTGACAGCCATTTCGACATCACCGCCGGCAGGGTGGCGACGTCGCGGCTCGAGCGCTGCAGTCGGTCGACTTGGTCGAGCACAGGTTCGTTTGGCACAGGTGCCTCCTTCGTGAGGCAATTACGATACGGTGGGTAGCGTTATGAAAGCAGACCCGCCCTCGGTTGACAAGGTCTCGGGTGCCGGACGGCCCCGGGATCCGCGTATCGACGCTGCCATATTGACCGCGACCGCGGATCTGCTTGTCCAAATTGGCTATTCGAACGTCACTCTGGCCGCGGTGGCCGAGCGGGCCGGCACGACGAAGACGGCGCTGTATCGGCGATGGTCGAGCAAGGCCGAGCTGGTGCACGAGGCGGCGTTTCCCGTTGCGCCCACCGCGTTGGTCGGCCCTACCCGGGGTATGGCGGCTGACCTGCGGGCGATGATCGCCGCGGCGCGGGACGTGTTCACCACCCCGGTGGTGCGGGCTGCGCTGCCCGGTTTGGTCGCCGACATGAGCGCCGATCCCGAGCTCAACGCTCGGGTGATGTCACGCTTCGCGACTCTGTTCACCGCGGTGCAGGAACGGCTCAGCGAGGCGGTCGACCGTGGTGAGGTGCATCCGGATGTCGACCCGGACCGGTTGATCGAGTTGATCGGCGGTGCGACGTTGCTGCGGCTGCTGCTGAATCCTGGCGAGCCGCTCGATGATGCGTGGGTAGACCAGACCACCGCCATCCTCGTGCACGGGGTGACCCGCGAGGTAGGGTCGGGCCGGTGACCGGACGACTGGATGGCCGCGCCGCGATCGTCACCGGCGCCAGCCGCGGATTGGGCCGGGCAATCGCCTTGGCGCTTGCGGCCGAAGGGGCAGCGGTCGCGGTGGTCGGCCGCACCGAAAACGTCTGGGACGAAAGGCTTCCCGGCACCATTGGTGACACCGTTGCCGACATCGAGGCGGCGGGCGGACGCGCATTGGCGATCCGCGCCGATTTGCTCGACCGCGATGACATCGCGCGGCTGGTCGACGAAGCCCGAGATGCTTTGGGCCCCATCACGATCCTGATCAACAACGCGGCGTTCACCGCACCCGGACGGCCGCCGAAGCCCGGCGACGACGCGCGCCCGAAGCCGGCGAAAGCCCAGCCGGGCGGCATCAAGCCGGACTGGCCGCCCCTGCTCGGTACGCCGCTTGGCGCGTATCGGCGGCACTTCGAGATCGCGGTGTTCGCCACCTACGAGCTGATCCAGCTGGTCTACCCGGACATGGCGGCCGCGGGCATGGGCTCGATCATCAACGTCAGCTCAGTCGCGTCTCGGCTGCCGGGGGATGGGCCGTACGCGGACCGCAGTGCCGGCGTACTGCCCGGCTACGGCGGCTCCAAGGCCGCGGTGGAGCATTTGACGTGGTGTGCCGCCTACGATCTTGGCCCCCATAACATTGCGGTCAATGCCCTGTCGCCGTCCAAACCGATTATGACGCCGGGTCTTTCGTATTACACCCGGGAATTCGACGACGTCGCGCCTCCAGAGGAGTTCGCACGGGCCGCGATGGAGCTCACGTTGGTGGATCCGACGGTCGTGACCGGGCGAACGATTGGCCACCTGCAGGTCCTCGACGGCAGCTTCCGCGCGTTTAGGTCCTAGGCGGGCTAGCCCCGTTCGGCGAGGCGTTTGAGGTTGAGCAGTTGCCGACGGGCCATGACGAGATCGCCGACCGACAGCCACGGTGCAACCCAGCGGCTCATGGCCGTAACGATTTTCATCAGCAAGCGTGTTGATTCCCCGTCGGGAACCAACACGTAAGAAATGGAGGCTCCCATGATCTCGCCGGTGAGGTGCTCCGGTGGCGCGACGGCCAGGATGCGCCCGAACGGCCGGGTAGCCGCGGTGCTGAATGATTCGCCGACGACGGGCTCGGGCAAGCCGACGAGGCGCTGGGGTGAGCGACGGCCGAGGTTGTCGATCCAGTCGTAGGAGTAGGGCGCGATTCTGATCTGACTGACCCACTGCCACAGGGTCTGCTGGCTGCTCCGCACGGTGACTCCGCGCCATGCCTGCAAAGTGGGCGTGGTGACGAAGTCGTCGCAGGGATAGTGCCGGGCGACCTCGCCGTCCGTCACGTTCCAGCGATCGCCGATCATCGCCATCCAGGTTAATCCCGAGGCGGGTCGGGGTTTCCGCGGAGGAGTTCGTCGGGGTGGTGGGCCCGGTTGATGGCGGCCGCACTGCTGCCATTGGTCCAGCCCAATCGCCCGCTGTCGGTGACCACGGTGCGCAATTCGCCGCGGCTGGCCATGCGGTGATCGGGGCCGCACGCGAAGAACAACTTGTCGGCATCGGTGCGGCCGCCGCGCGCCCAGTCCTCTGAATGGTGCACCTCGCAGCGATAGCCCGATTCAAGACAATTGGGACGCGTGCAGCCGCGGTCGCGGGCATAGCAAATCAGTCGCTGGTCGGCGGTGGCGATCCGGTTCTGGCGGCCGAGGTACAGCGGCCGTTCGGTGTGCTCGTCGAACACGGCGAGGTAGTGAATCGAATTGGCCGCCATACGTATGAGATCGCGCATCGGCAGCGGGGAGCCGCCTCCGGTTCTCGCGGGCGCCGGCATCGGGACCGGCGCCTCCACCGCGGCGTGGGCGGCGCGATTGAGTTCGGCCAACGTCGTGGTGACGACCACGGTGACGGGATGGCCGCGGTGCACCCCGAGGCCGCCGGAGGCAATGGCGGTGTGCAGGCCGAGTTTCAGGGCGTCGTGGCAGCGTTGGGCGGGGCTGCGGCAGTCGCGTGCTGCGGGGTCGTCGTCAGGCTGGTGGCGGCCGGGCCGCACCGCGGCGTCGATGGCTTCGAAGTAAGCGCGGGCCTGCGGATCGAGTAATCCGGTCAGCCGGGACATACCGTCGGGCCCCTGCTGGCCGAGCTGCAACCCGCGGCGACGGGCCCGGTCCTCGTCGCTGAACAGGCCGTCGGGGTTCAGGTAGTCGGCGATGCGCTCACCCAGTTTGGCCACGATCCCGGCATCGGCGCGCGTTGCATGCTCGACCAGCGTGCGCTCGGCAGCTGTCACGTCGTTGGGCGATACCAGCGCGGGCAGCACGTCGACGGCTCGACATATCGCCCGAATGTGGTCGGCGCCGACCGCCCCGGCCTGAACGGCGGCCGCCAGTTCTGGCAACTCGGGCGGCCGCGGCGGGCCGGTCAACGAACGGCGCGGCCGAATCCGAACCGCGAGCTTGAACCGTCGGGTGATTTCGTTCGGTGTGATGCGGAGTCCCTCCCACAGCACCGATCGCATCTGCGCCACCGACCCGGCGCCGTCCGGTGGGTCGGCGATCTCGGCAAATACCCGGTACATCAGACCTCGGTTACTGCGCTCCTGATTCTCCAGCCGCGTTGCGGCGTGAACGCGAAACCTATTGCCCACCAAATCCGACGGCGTATCACGTAACAAGTCGTGGGCGGCGTCGATCGCATCGAGCGCGGCGTCGATCCGTTCCCGTGCCTGCTCGGCGCTGATCGCTGAACCCATACCCCGACGCTACGAATCAGCCCGACAATTCCGACCCCAGCGGACACCGCAACTCCTGCCCTGTGGATCAAATCGCAACTGTGGATAACTTCGCGGAAGCAGATTCCTTCGACCAACAACGGGTCGCCGGGCGGTAAAGGCGTGCTCGCCGCCACGTGACTCGCCCAGGTCACGTTCTTCAGGCGACGAAATTGATGGTTACCCCGCACAGCGTCGTTCTGCGCGTCTGTGCGTCGGTGGCCCGCAGATCCACAGCGCACACCCCGTCACCGCGGGCGTCGACAGGTGGGACGAAGCGCAGCACACCCTCCTCGAGGCGAACGTGATACTGGTCGCCGATTTCGGTCACCTCACCACCAACCACCGCGGCCCACCTATCGGCCGTACCCGCTGGGTGCTCTGATTGCATTGCCACGCCGACCATGTCGGTGACAACGCGGGTTGCTATGTGGTCGCGCCAGTTGGGTCCAGCCCAGCCCCAGTCATCCCACTGGTCTGTCTGGTCGACCGACAGAATCGCGGCACCGACGTCCTTCGGGTGCAGGTGTATACCGGTGATGCCCGGCTTAGCCGCGGTGAAAACGACTCGTACATTGCAGGTTTCAATACGGGATCTCGTCGCTTCGAGATCGTCGACCTGGAGGATAACCATGTATCCGCCATCGCCCTTGCGTTTGTCGAGCTGACGGCCCGCGGTTGTCCCTGGCCGCACCGGTGAGACCACCTCGAGCAGCTTGTCTCCAATCGGAAAGAGCGCGTTGCTGAGACCGAACACCGCGACGTCGGGGTCCCGATAGCACAGCTGGACGCCGAGCTCTTCGATGATGCCGGCCTCCACTGGCGCCAGATCGGCAGCTACCAAAGCCACCTGTCGAAGTCTCGTTCGCATATCCGCGTCCTTTGGGTGGAGTTGCATCAATTATCAGCCGACTGTGGATAACTCACACGCTGGCAAGGCCGAGCGCGTGGACCGCCTCCGCGACCGCGTCGGCCAGTGGGCCGATCTCGTCGGCGTCGAGGTTAGAGATGGTGATCCGCATTCCCGGCGGAGTGCCGATCCGGAATCGTGTTCCCGGTGCCGCAGCCCAGCCCGCGCTCAGCAGCCGGGTGATCGCCACCGTCTCGTCGGGCACCGGAACCCACACATTGAGGCCGGACCGGCCGCGAGATGCCACCCCGCGATCGGCCAGCGCCGCATGCAGCAATTCACGATTGCGGGTGTAGGCGGTCTCGGCCTCGTGCACCATCCGGGTGGCGGCCGCGTCATGCCACAAGTCGACCGCGAGATCCTGCAGCAGATGACTGATCCAGCCCGGCCCCAATCGCAGTCGCCCGTGTACGCGTTCGACCGTGCGTCGGTCCCCGGCCAGCAGCGCCAGCCTCAGGTCGGGCCCGTATGCCTTGGCCGCCGACCGCACGAACGCCCAGTGCCGGGTCGTTCCGGCCAGCGTGTGCAGCGGTGCACCGGCGATACCCGCGCAATGGTCATCTTCGACGAGTAGCACGTCGCTATGGTCAATCAGCAACGTGCGCAACTCCTTTGCCCGTTTGTCAGAGACGGCAGCCCCGGTCGGATTCTGGGCCCGCGACGTCACCACGACCGCGCGCACGCCACGGCCCAGGGCGCGGGCCACGTCCACGGTCAGCGGCCCGTCTTCGTCGACTCGGACTGGCTCGGCTGAAAAGCCGAGCGCAGCAAGTAGATCCAGCAGGTTGGCCCAGCCAGGGTCTTCCACCGCCACGCGGTCGCCGGGACGCAGCTGGGTGCTGAGTACACGCTCGATGCCGTCGAGGGCTCCGGCCGTCACCGCGATGTGCTCGGCCGGAACACCATCGGCGGTCAGCGACGCCCGGGCGTGCTCGGCCAGTTCGGGTGAGACCGCCGGATCGCCATACAGCACTGGTGTTTTCCGCCGTGAACTGAGCCGGGCGATGGGCAGCAAAGCCGGATCCGGGTTGCCGGTGGACAGGTCGCGCACGCCGGGGGGAACAGCGATGCCCCGCAGCGAGCGTGGTGTGGTCGCCGGCCGCTCTCGCACTCGGGTGCCGCGCCGGCCCGCGGTCTCGACGGCTCCGCGCTCGCGCAACAGGCGGTAGGCCGCGGCCACCGTGTTGGCGTTGACGCCGAGCTGTGCGGCCAACTCCCGGATCGGCGGCAACTCGGCACCGGGCGCCAGGGCGCCGGTCGAGACCGCCTCTTCAACGTCGGACGCGATGGCCTCCGCGCCGGCACCACGAATCATGTATTGTTCTGGCACAGAAATAATTATGTACTAGTGCAAAGGGGGAAGCAACTATGTCTGCAGCATCGGCATACGCACCCACCACCCGGACCGTCCCGACCCGGTATCGAGAGCGTGCGCGCTACGACCGCGCCACCGTCCACGGCATTTTCGACGAGGCCCTGATCTGTCACGTCGGTTTCGCCGGTGCCGATGGACCAGTGGTGTTGCCCACCACTCACGTGCGCCTCGACGAAACGGTTTACCTGCACGGATCCACCGGCAGCGGCCCGATGCTCGCCGCCAGCTCGTCGGACGGTTTGCCCGTCTGCGTCACCGCAACCCTGATCGACGGTCTGGTCTTCGCCCGCTCGGCGATGCACCACTCGATGGAATTCCGGTCGGTCGTCGCCGTTGGCAACGCGCGCCTGGTGCGCGACCGCGACGAGAAACTGCGCGCACTGGCAGCGTTGCTCGATCACGTCGCACTCGGTCGGTCCGCCGACAGCAGGCTGCCCAACGACCGCGAGCTCGCGGCCACCGCCGTGCTCGCGCTCGACCTACTCGAGGTTTCGGCAAAGGTGCGGACCGGCGGGCCCGTCGACGACCCGGAAGACCTCGAGTTGCCCTACTGGGCCGGGGTTGTGCCGCTCACTGTGCACGCGGGAGCGCCGATCCCCGCCGATGACCTCGATCCGGCGATCAAGCAGCCGTCCTACCTCGCGCCGTATCGGCGGGCTTGATCTTTAATGGCTCCATGGCCGACGAGAGCGACGTCCCCAGGGTGGTGAGCGCGAGCCGCGAGATCGCGGCAAGCGCGGAGCAGATCTTCGAGCTGATTGCCGACCCCGCACAGCAGCCACTCTGGGATGGCAACCACAACCTTGTCAAAGCTGAACCGGGGCAACGGGTCCGGAGCGTCGGCGATGTGTTCCTGATGATGCTGACCAGCGACAGCATCCGCGAGAACCACGTCGTCGACTTCGTTGAAGCTCGTCGCATCGCATGGAACCCGTCCGAAGTGGGTCAACGACCGCCGGGTCATCTGTGGCGCTGGGAGCTCGAGCCGCTGGACGACACCCGCACCCGGGTCACCCACACCTACGACTGGTCGCGATTGACCGACGAGCATCGACTCGCGCGCGCTCGTGATACGACGAGCGAGAAGCTGCGGGCCTCGCTTGACCGGCTTGCCGAGCTGGCCGAGCGCCACTGAACTGCACCGATCGCTGGCAGTCCGGGCGCGCAACGTGCCAGGATGGCCAGAAGGCCGCAACAGCGGCAGGCAACCGGTTGAGTGGTGTGCCAATGATGGATAAGGCGACGGGCCGCGTGGTCGCCGTGATCGTGCTCTTGATCGCTATCGCCGCGTCCTTGCGCGGATACCTCCCCGGCGTGCGGGCCGACGAGCAACGACCACCGGATAACGGGTCCTCGCTGGTTTATGTTGCGGCCCTGATCAGCGTGTCGCTGGTGATCGTGGCCGTAGCCCTCATTTCCCGGCTGCGCGATCCGCGTCGCGTGGCGTCCAGCGCCAGCCCGCTGCCAACCAGGTTTTCCGGCGGCCGAGGCCGACCGGCCTGGCGAGTCGTGATCATCGGGGCCGCGGTGCTGGTGGTGTGGCTTCTGCTGGTGTGGCTGCTGTCGCGGTTCGTTGGGCCACAGGCTGGAATCGATCAGCCGCAGTCTGCGCCGCAGTCCGCCGTTCCCACGCCGGCGAACAATGTGCCGCAGCGTCCGGGGGAGCAGGACAACGGCGCTGATCGTGACGTGTTGCACTATCTGATCGCCAGCACGGTGGCCCTGCTGGCGATGATCCTCGCGGGCGCGATCGCCACTCGTCGGCGTCGGGTCGCAGCGCCGAGTCTTGCAGAGGCTCCGGCACCTTTCGACGAACCGACTTCTGGCGCCGCGGCCACCTCGCTGGTGCGGGCGGCCGAAAGCGGGCTGGCTGAAATCGAGGATCCCAATCACGAGCCGCGGCAGGCCATCATCGCCTGCTATGCGGCGATGGAACGTGAACTCAGGCATTTCCCCGGTGCCGCCCCGCAGGATTTCGACACTCCGACAGAGGTTTTGGCGCGGGCCGTTGAACACCACGCACTGCACGTCGACAACGCCGCCGAATTGGTCAACCTCTTCGAAGAGGCGCGATTCAGCCCACACGTGATGACCGAGGCGCACCGGGCCAGCGCACTGCGCGTCTTGCAGCTGGTACTCGCCGATATGCGGAGTTCGGTATGAAAAGACTTGTAGCACTGGGAGTCTCACTTGTACTAAGCGCCGAGCTGGCCGCCCTGTCGCTGCACGATCGCCGGTTTGTGCTCTGGGCGGCCGGCGCGGCGGTCCTTTTCGCGGTGGTCAATGTGCGCCAGTTCCTTGGCCGTGATTTCGAGCCGCCGCCACAGACGATCCAGAATGCCCTCGAAGAATCGTTGCGCAGCTGGTTGTCGCGGACCCAGACGCTGGTTCACCGGTCGGAATCAACCCGGGCCGATTGGGACCGGCACCTGCGCCCAATGCTGGCGCGGCGGTTCGCGATCGCGATTGGGCAAAAGCAGGCCAAAGACCCGGCCGCGTTCGATGCCACCGGGCGAACGCTTTTCGGCGCGGAGCTGTGGGCGTGGGTGAACCCCAACAACGTCGCGCATCACGGTACGAGCGAGCCCGGGCCGGGCCGGGCGACGCTGGAGGAAATCCTGGAACGGTTGGAGCAGGTATGACGGGGGGTACGGGGCGGATATGACATCGGAGACGGCCATGACAGCGGCCACCACCACGGCCCGCGCGGCCGCGGTACTCGATGAGATCGAGCGCGTCGTGGTGGGGAAGCGGTCGGCGCTCACGCTCATTCTCACCACGGTGCTCGCGCGTGGACACGTGCTGATCGAAGATCTGCCTGGACTCGGCAAGACGCTGATAGCCAGGTCTTTCGCCGCGGCGCTCGGGCTGGACTTCACCCGCGTGCAGTTCACGCCCGATCTGTTGCCGGCGGACCTGCTCGGCTCGACCATCTACGACATGCAGTCGGGTCACTTCGAGTTTCGTCCGGGTCCGATTTTCACCAATCTGTTGCTGGCCGATGAGATCAACCGCACGCCGCCCAAAACCCAAGCGGCCTTACTGGAGGGGATGGCCGAACGTCAGGTCAGCATCGACGGCACTACACACCTGCTGCCTCAACCCTTCATTGTGCTGGCTACCGACAACCCGATCGAATACGAGGGCACGTATCCACTGCCCGAAGCGCAGTTGGACCGGTTTGCGGTTCGGCTCGAATTGCGTTATCTCTCAGAGCAAGACGAGACCTACATGCTGCGCCGCCGCCTGGATCGCGGATCGGCCGAACCGACGGTGAGTCAGGTTGTCGACGCCCACGATCTGCTGGCGATGCGCGAGGCCGTCGAGCAGGTGAGCGTGCACGACGACGTCCTGCAGTATGTGGTGTCGCTGGCGGCCGCGACCCGGCATCACCCCCAGGTGGCGGTGGGCGCCAGCCCGCGTGCTGAACTCGACCTGGTGCAACTCGCCCGGGCTCGCGCGCTGCTTCTAGGCCGCGATTACGTGATCCCCGAAGACATCAAGGCACTCGCCACACCCGCTGTGGCGCATCGGATCACATTGCGGCCGGAGATGTGGGTCCGCAAAATTCAGGGGTCCGACATTGTCGAGGAACTGCTGCGGCGGTTACCGGTTCCACGAACACGCGGCGGCCCTCAGTAGGTCCGCGTGGTGGAGATACGGGAAGTTCAGCTGCGTTGGCGTGCATCGGCTTTGACGCGTGCGATCGCAACCTGCGCCGCACTGGCGCTGGCCGTTGGCTTGATCAGATCGTCCTGGCAGCTCGTCGCGTTCGCCGCACCGCTGCTCGGTGTCCTCTGTTCGGTCAGCTGGCAGCGGGCACTGCCGAAGGTCACCGTTCACGCCGATCCCGGTTCGCAGCGATGCTTCGAAGCCGAGCAGACTCAGCTGACCCTGTGGGCTGAAACTGAAACATTCGGTGCCGCAGTAAAACTCACTGCGGCAGCGGTAGACGGGATGCGGCTCGATGTTGTTGCGCGAACAGCCGACGGGCAGCAGACGGTGGCCACCAGTGCCGAGCGGTGGGGGCGCTATCCCGTGCGGGGCACCGTCGAGGTTGTCGCGCACGGCGGGTTGCTGGTCGGTGCGGGGACCGTCGACGCGGCTGAGGTGACCGTCTTCCCGGTGACGCCGCCTCAACCGACAGCCCTGCCGCCGACCGAACTGCTCGACCGGCTGGGTACCCACCTGACGCGGCATATCGGCCGCGGTGTGGAGTACGCCGACATTCGCACCTACGTGCCCGGTGACCAGCTGCGCACGGTGAATTGGCCGGTGAGCGCCCGTCGCGGCCGGCTGCACGTGACCCAGCGGCTGACCGACCGGTCCGCGGACGTGGTGGTGCTCGTCGACGGCTATCCGCAGCCTGCCGGGCCCGCTACGGAGGCCACCGAGCGGATAGTCCGCGGCGCCGCCCAAGTGGTGCAGACCGCGCTGCGCAACGGCGATCGGGCCGGCATCGTCGCGCTCGGCGGGCACAAACCCCGCTGGCTGGGCGCCGATATCGGACAGCGTCAGTTCTACCGCGTACTCGACGCCGTCCTCGATGCCGGCGACGAATTCGAAAGTACGACTGGAACATTGGCGCCGCGAGCGGCAATCCCGTCGGGTGCGATAGTGGTGGGGTTCTCCACGCTGCTCGACACCGAGTTCGCGCTGGCGCTGATCGACTTACGCCGACGGGGCCACGTGGTGGTTGCCGTCGACGTACTGCAGGGTGCCCCATTTCGCGCCACCCAAGACCCACTGGTCGACCGAATGTGGACCCTGCAGCGTTCGGCTATGTACCGCGACATGGGCACCGTCGGCGTCGACGTGGTGGCCTGGCAGGCGGATCGCACCCTGGATCAGTCGATGCGGGCGGTGCCCGATCGCCGGCGGGCGCTGACGAGACGCCGATCATGAGGCATGGTGCACGGCTGGTAGCGCACGCCCTGTCGGCCGCGTGCGGTCTGCTGATGTCGGCGGCGGTCGGCGTCGGATCGCACGGACCGGCCCTGATCGCGGCGATTTCAGCCGTGGCCGCGGTGGCGGTCGCGGTGCTGATTCGCCCGGCGGCCACCCTGGCGGTGCTCCTCGTTGCGGTTGCGATCGCGATGTCCGGGCCGTCGGCCACCGTGGCCGCGGTCGCCGGATTGTCGGCAGCCTTGTACTTGGTGCTGCGGCACGCGGCCGGTAGCGGCGCCGGCCTCGATTCGGTGAGCGGGGCGACGATGGTGTCCGCGGTGGGATTCACCCTGGTCGGTCTGGTCGCGACGGCATTTCCGCTGCGGCTTGCCTGGTTGCCGTTGCTGGCGCCGCTGGCCGCATTCGCCGTCTACCTCTTGGCCACCCGGCCGTACCTACGCGACGACGACGCGTAGCGATCATCGCCACACTTCCCGCAAAACACCATTGTCCTGGGACTTTCCCGAATCAGCTTGCGCGGAACGTCTTGACCGGCGCGTGGATCGGGAGCAAGAATGTCGGGATGCCTCAAGAAGAGCGGGCGTTAATTAGTGAGGTGGAGCGTCGGCTCGCCGAGAAGTATTCGGCGCTTCCGACGGAACACGTCACCACCGTCGTGAGGCATGCTTATTCGCAGTTCCAAAGCAGCAGGGTTAGGGGCTTCATTCCGTTGCTCGTGCAACGACGGGCAGATGAGGAACTCGAGGAGCTAAGCGTATTGCGGCCTGATCTGGCAGCAGTCGCGCTCGACGATATGGATGTGACTGACCTCAACACCATCGCTGCGGTCTAGTCGAGGACGTCGCAGCGGCGGCGAACACATTTTCCTTGCAGGCGGCCAGGATTGGCCGCTCTGCTCATCCCGGTTTCGGCCTAGTTACTTAACTATTTGTGTAGGGTTATTCGACAGCGGTCTATCTGCGAGAGGGCACATCGGTGGGCAAGTTGGGGGCACGATCGGTCGTCTGCGGCGCGGGAATGGGTGGATTACTGGCCGCTCGGGTGCTCAGCGATTTTTACGACACGGTGACGGTGATCGAACGGGACAAGCTGCCCGACACTGTCGACCCGCGCCGCGGAGTTCCTCAGGGCCGCCACTTCCACGTCCTGTGGAGTCGCGGCGCCCAGGAATTAGCGCGGTTGTTCCCCGGCATCCACGAGGACCTGATCGCCGCCGGCGCGGAGGTCTGCGATGACGGCGACCTGTCCCGGGTGTCGATCAGGCTGGCCGGACACGAGCTGAGCAGAGAGGGCAAGTTCAGTGATCCGGCGGCGGTCCGGCTGCACCTGTTGAGTCGTCCGCTGCTGGAATCGCATGTCAGACAACGCATCAGCGCCATCGACAACGTGGAAATCCTCGATGGCCACGACTTCGTCGATCCGATCGCTCCGAATTCACAACGGGTGACCGGCGCCAAGGTCGTCGATCGCGAGACCGGCGTACAGCGCGTGCTCGACGCCGACTTGCTGGTCGATGCGATGGGCCGCAGCGCGCGCACTCCGGCCTTCCTGGACGGCCTGGGCTATGGACGTCCGGTCGCCGAGCGGTCGACGACCAACGCGAACTACACCAGCCTGCTGATGCGCATCCCGGACGGAATCATCAAAGAGCGCATGACCTTCGTCGTTCCAGAACCGCAAAAGCCCACCGGCGGTGCGTTTTCGGTATACGAGCACGACACCTGGATTTTCACCTTGACCCGGCTGGCGGACAACGAACCACCCAAGGACCTGACCGGCATGATCCGGATGGCCACCCAATTCGCGCCACCAGCTTTGTTGAGGGCGCTGAAGCGGGGCGAGCCGATCGGCGACATTTCGGTCTTCCGCTACCCGGGCGCGATATGGCGGCGCTATGACCAGATGGACCGTTTTCCGGCAGGCTTCCTGGTGTTCGGCGATGCGATCTGCAGTACTAATCCCATTTACGGCCAGGGCATGACGGTGGCCGCACTCGAGGCGACCGCTCTGCAGGAGTGTCTGGCCGAGGGAAGCGGCGATCTGAGTCGGCGATTCTTCGCCGCCGCGGCGGAGCAGATCGGTCCGATGTGGGCGTCCAACCAGTTCAACGATCTCTACATGGACAACGGAGACCCCGACAAACCGGCGTCCACGCTACTGCTGGACTTCCGCGAGACGATGTTGTCCGCGGCCGAGAGCAGTCTGGCGGTCACCGAGAAGTTGTACCGGTCAATGAATTTGGTCGACCCGCCGACCGACTTCAGCCCGCTGCTTACCTAGGGCTTCTTCTGTATCTGGCTGCGATTGCGCGCGCTGATCTCGGCGTAGCGGTGTTGAAGGCCGTCGCGGTCCAGCGTCTGCGCACCGGCGATGGCCTGTTCGGCGGCAAGGGCCGGATCGGTGATCGCGGCTGCACCGGTGACGTAGATTTCCTTGAGGCCGGCCATGATTGGTGCTGGGATTTCAGCGATCTGGCCGGCCAGCTCAATGGCTCGGGGCAGCAGCTGATCGTGCGACACAACTTCGGTAACGAGCCGGATCCGCTCGGCACCCGCGGCGTCGACCACCTCGCCGGTCATCGACAACCGGCGAGCCATCGCGGCACCGACTACCTGCGGAAGTCGCGCCGTCATTCCGCCTCCCGGCAGGATTCCGACGCGAGCATGGGTATCGGCGAAAACCGCACGCTCAGAGGCGATCAGGAAGTCGCAACCCAAGGCCATCTCCAGTCCGCCGGTGAACACCGCGCCGTTGACAGCGCCGATGATCGGCTTGTGCATCTCGGCGGTCTGTCGGATGCAGTTCTCGGTCTGAAACTGCTCGAAGTAGGCGGGGCCGAGCCGCTGAGCCTCTTTGAGGTCGACGCCGGCGCAAAACGCCGGGTCGGCTCCGGTAAGCACCACCGCCCGCACTGACGCGTCGTCGTCGGCGGCGCGGAGCGCGGCATACAACGTCCCGATCAGCTTCGGACTCAACGCGTTACGTGCCTCAGGCCGGTTCATGGTCAGTACCCGAACCGGGCCGGCGTCGTCGCTGAGGACCAGCGCCGCTGTCATGTCACGAACTGCGCGGCCTGCCGGGCGAGATCGAGTAGCGGCTGCGGGAAGATGCCCAAACCGATGGTGACTACCGCGCACACCGCGATTGCCGCCTTGCTCCAGAAGCTCGGCATCGCGACCTGAACCGGCTCGGCGTGCGGCTCGG
Organism: Mycobacterium sp.; assembly: GCF_049278535.1. Classification (GTDB taxonomy): domain Bacteria; phylum Actinomycetota; class Actinomycetes; order Mycobacteriales; family Mycobacteriaceae; genus Mycobacterium. Next base: position 20,228 of record NZ_JBAPMI010000246.1, read on the forward strand.
TGAAGAACATCAGCACGATCACCCGGACGTAGAAGTAGGCGGCGACCGCACTGCCGATCACACCGATGATGACCAACGGCACCGCCCCGCCCTTGGCGGCCGCCTGGAACACCGCGAACTTGCTGATGAACCCGCTGGTCAGCGGAATACCGGCGAAGGCAAGCAGGAACATCGAAAAGAGCAGGCCGACAACGGGATAGCGTTGCCCCAGGCCGGCCCAGTGCGACATGGTCGCATCCTCTTCGCCGTGCGAGTTGCGGATCAGACCCACGACGGCGAACGCGCCGACCGTGCTGAAGCTATAGGCGAACAGGTAGAACATCGTCGATGCGAGACCCACTGCATTGTCTGCGATCACGCCGGTGAGAATGAAGCCCACATGCGCGATCGACGAATACGCCAGCATTCGCTTGACGTCGGTCTGGGTCACCGCCGTGACGGTGCCGACCGCGATGGTCAGTATGGCGATGGCCCACAGCACCGGTCGCCACTGGTCGTGCAGCGGCGGCAGCGCGACGTAGACGACCCGCAGCAGCGCGCCGAATGCCGCGACTTTGGTTGCCGCGGCCATGAACCCGGTGATCGGTGTCGGCGCACCCTGATACACATCGGGAATCCACGAATGGAAGGGCACCGCGCCGACCTTGAACAGCAGTCCGACCGACAACAACGCAACGCCGGTCAAGGCCATCGAGTGGCTGTGGTTGGCCGCGAGCGATTTGGCGATACCGGGCAGCGAGAGCGTGTCGGTGGCGCCGTAGAGGAACGCAACGCCGTAGAGGAAGAACGCTGACGAAAAAGCGCCCAGCAGAAAGTACTTCACCGCTGCTTCCTGGGACAGCAAGCGGCGGTGACGAGCCAGTCCGCAGAGCAGGTACAGCGGCAGCGACAGCACCTCGAGCGCCACGAACATAGTCAGTAGGTCGTTGGCGGCCGGGAATACCAGCATGCCGCCGACCGCCAGCATGGTCAGCGGGAACACCTCGGTCTGGCTTGCTCCGGCCCGCGACGCCTCGTGCTCGGCCGCACTGTCCGGCACCGCCGATGCTTGCGGCGTAAAGGAATCCAGTCCCGCGGGGACATGGGCAGTGGCGGTGGCGGCGCCCGGACCGGCGGCCGGGTTGTCGCCGTGGTGACGCTCGGCGAAAAAGATCACGGCGAGCACCGCGACCAACAGGATCGCACCCTGCAGCAGCAGTGTCGGACCGTCGACGGCCAGTGCATGCAGCACCGCGGTGCGGCCCGGGGGATCAAGCTGCCTGGCGACGACGATGACCGCGGCGAACGCGGCGATCAGGCCACCCAGGGCGAGCAGGACCTGGGCGCCATAGCGAGCTCGTCGGGGCAGGAATGCCTCCACCAGGACGCCGACGACGGCGACTCCGAAGACGATGAATACCGGTGAGAGCAAACCATATTCGACGCTGGGCGTGGGCACAGGAAGAGACGTCATGGGCGCGGTCCTTCCGCTATTCCGGGTAGGTGCGCAGTGCCTGGCCGGACGATCGGTGGCGGATCATGCTGACCGATTGTCGCCATGGTGTTCGCCACCGCGGGATTGATGACGCTGAGCACCGGCTTCGGGTAGATCCCCAGCACCAGCAGCAGCGCGATCAGCGGTGCGACGACCAGGATTTCGCGCGGCACCAGGTCGCGGATCCGTTCGTTGCCGGCGGTGACGGGGCCGGTCATCACGCGTTGGTACAGCCAAAGAATGTAGATGGAGGACAGGATCAGCGCCGTCACGCCGACCGCCGCGGAGAGCCAGTAGCGGTTGTAAGCGCCGATCAGCACCAGGAATTCACTGACGAACGGCGCCAACCCGGGCAGTGACACGGTGGCCAGACCCGCGATGAGGAATGTGCCGGCCAGCATGGGGGCCACTTTCTGGATGCCGCCGTAGGCGGCGATCGACCGGGTGCCGCGGCGCGAGATCAGGAATCCCGCGATCAGGAACACCGCGGCGGTGGATATGCCGTGGTTGAGCATGTAGAGCGTCGATCCGCTCTGGCCCTGAGTCGTCATCACAAAAATGCCGAGAATGATGAAGCCGAAGTGTGAGATGGACGTGTACGCGATCAGTCGCATGATGTCGGTCTGGCCGATCGCCACGATCGCGCCGTAGATGACGCCGATCACGGCCAAGGTGACGATTAGCGGGCGGAAATACGTTGACGCGTCAGGGAACAACTGCAGGCAGTAACGCAACATGCCGAAGGTGCCGACTTTGTCCATCACCGCGGTGATCAGAACCGCGGTCGCCGGCGTCGATTCCACCGCGGCGTCGGGCAGCCAGCGGTGGAACGGCCACAGCGGAGCCTTGATCGCGAAGGCGAACATGAATCCCAGGAACAGCGCTTTGGTCACGGCCGACGACGCGGTCAACGAACCCGAGGTGACGGCGGCGACGATCTGACGGAAGTCGAACGTTCCCGATCCATTCTGGGCGGTCACCACATACAGGCCGATCACCGCGGCCAGCATGATCAGACCGCCGAAGAGGTTGTACAGCAAGAACTTCACCGCGGCGCGGGATCGGTGGGCGCCGCCACCGAAACCGCCGATGAGGAAGTACATCGGGATGAGCATCGCCTCGAAGAAGACGTAGAACAGCAGCACGTCCAGCGAGACCACCGAGACGAGCACCATCGACTCGATGGTCAGCGTCAGCGCCACGTAGGCCTGCGTCCCTCGGGATCGTTCGCCGCCGTCGTTCCAGCCGGCCACCAACAGCAACGGCACCAAGACGGTGGTCAACAAGACCAGCACCAACGCGATGCCGTCGACGCCGAGCGTGTACCCCGCGCCGAATGCCGGTATCCACGGGTGAGATTCGACGAACTGGTAGGTCGGACCGCCGGCCTTGAATTGCGCAGCGAGCGCGATCGACAGGGCCAGCACGACCACCGACACCGTCACGCCAAGCCATTTGGCGAGTTGCCGGCCCCCCGGCGGCACCAGGATGATCACCACGGCACCGACCAGCGGCACCAGCCACAGCACGGAAAGCCAGGGGAACGTCACCACAGTTGCACCGCCAGAATCGCGGCCGCGACAAGCGCGGCTCCCGCCAACATCGACAACGCATAGTTGCGGGCGAATCCGGTCTGGAAGCCGCGTAGCCACTCAGAGGTGCGAGCCACCAGGTTGCCCAACGCGTTGACCGAGCCGTCCACACCCTGATCGTCGAACTCGACCAGCGCGTGCGTGAGCTGCGCACCCGGCCGCATGAACACCTCCTCGTTGAAGGCATCGCCGTACAGATCCCTGCGGGCGGCGACGGTCAGCACCGACACGTCGGCCGGTGCCGTCTCGGGTACCGGGCGACCGAGGTAGCGCCACAACGCGATCAGGAAGCCGACGGCGACGACGCCGACCGCTACCGCGCTGATCACCCACGACGGCACAACTGGCGAGCTCTCCTCGAAGGTGGTCACCGGTTCCAGCCAGTGCCGCAGCGTGCCGCCCCAGCCCAACAGCCCGCCGGAGAACACCGATCCGACCGCGAGCAGGATCATCGGCCAGGTCATCAGGGCTGGTGCTTCATGGGGATGTGCGTCTGCGGCCCAACGCTTTTCGCCAAAGAAGGTCAGCAGCATCACCCGGGTCATGTAGAACGCGGTGATGCCGGCGCCCAGCAAGGCAGCGCCACCCAGTATCCAGCCGCCTGCTCCGCCTGCTCCCAACGCCGCTTCGATGATGGCGTCTTTGGAGAAGAAGCCGGCGAACGGTGGCACCCCGATGATCGCCAGGTAGCCGAGCCCGAAGGTGGCGAAGGTGATCGGCAGCGCGCTACGCAGTCCGCCGTAGTGGCGCATGTCCTGTTCCTCGTGCATCGCGTGGATCACCGCGCCGGAGCCGAGAAACAGGCCGGCTTTGAAGAACCCGTGGGTGAGCAGGTGCAGGATCGCGAACGCGTAGCCGGCCGGCCCCAGGCCCGCGGCCAACACCATGTAGCCGATCTGGCTCATCGTGGACGCGGCGAGTGCGCGTTTGATGTCGTCCTTGGCGCAACCGATGATCGCCCCGAACATCAGCGTGACGGCCCCGACGATGATCACGCCGAGCCGGGCATCGGGGGACAGGCTGTACAGCGGGTTGGATCGCACGATCAGGTACACGCCGGCGGTCACCATGGTCGCGGCGTGGATCAGCGCGGACACCGGGGTGGGGCCCTCCATCGCGTCACCGAGCCAGGCCTGTAGCGGAACCTGCGCGGACTTGGCGCAGGCACCGGCCAGCAGCAGCAGTCCGATCCAGGTCAGCGCGGCGTGGCTGGCACCCGCCGCCTGACCGAACACGCCGGCGTAGGACAGCGTGCCGAAGTTGGCGAAGATCACGAAGATCGCCAGCGCCAGCCCGGCGTCGCCGACCCGGTTCATCACGAACGCCTTCTTGGCCGCAGTGGCCGCGGTCGGCTTGTGATACCAGAATCCGATCAGCAGGTAGGACGCCAGGCCAACGCCTTCCCAACCGGCGTAAAGGCCGACGAAGTTGTCGGCCACCACCAGCAGCAGCATCGCCGCTAGGAACAGGTTGAGGTAAGCGAAGAAGCGTCGACGCTCCGGATCTTCGGCCATGTAGGCGACCGAGTAGATGTGGATCAGCGACCCGACTCCGGTGATCAGCAGCACGAAACAGATTGACAACTGGTCGATCTGCATGCCGAAGTCCACCTGCAGGCCGCCGACCGGAATCCAGGTGAACAGGTTCTGGAGGATGGTCCGGCCGTCGCCGTGCCGACCGAGCATGTCGGACAGCAGTGCGACGCCGACGCCGAAGGACGCCAGGGCCGTCGCGCAACCCAGCCAGTGTCCCCAGGGGTCGCTGCGCCTGCCGCCGAGCAGCAATACCGCGGCGCCGGCCGCGGGCAAGGCGACGAGCAGCCAGATCAGATGTGTCACTGATGTCACGGGCCTCTAACCTTTGAGCAGGTTGGCGTCGTCGACCGAAGCCGATTTGCGGGCACGGAAAATCGTCATGATGATCGCCAGTCCGACCACCACTTCGCAGGCGGCGACCACCATCGTGAAGAAGGCGATCATCTGGCCGTCGAGGTGGCCGTGCAGCCGGGCGAACGTGACGAAGGCCAGGTTGACCGCGTTGAGCATCAGCTCGACGCACATGAACATCACAATCGCGTTGCGCCGCAACAGGACACCGGCAGCACCGATGGTGAACAGCAACGCGGAGAGGTACAGGTAATTCTGCGGATTCATCACGCACCCCCTCTGGTGTTGGCGCCTGAGCCGTTGGAGCCGTGACTGGCCGGCATGTCGCGATCCTGGACCGGCCTCAATTCCAAGACTGCGGGCACCGACAACCGCGAGGGGGAGCCGTCGGGGAGTCTTGCAGGAGTGTCGACCGCGTTGTGCCGGGCATAGACGCCGGGGCCGGGAAGCGGGGTGGGGTGGCCGCCGGGCTGGAACCGCTCGATGGACATCTCGCGCTGGGTCTTGCGATGCTCGAAGCGTTCCCGGTGCGCCAGGATCATCGCGCCGATGGCCGCGGTGATCAGTAGCGCGCTGGTCAGCTCGAAGGCCCACAGGTATTGGGAGAAGATCAGCGCCGCCAGGCCCTGGACATTGCCGCCGGCGTTGGCCTGCGTCAGTCCGGTGTAGCCCTGGGTGGTGACGTTGCCGATACCGGCGATGAGCACGACGCCGAATCCCAGACCGGCCACCAGGGCGGAAACCCGCTGTCCGCGCAGCGTCTCCACCAACGACTCCGCCGAATCCACGCCGATCAGCATCAGCACGAACAGGAACAGCATCATCACCGCGCCGGTGTAGACCACGATCTGCACGACACCGAGGAACAAGGCGTCTTGGATCATGTAGAACACCGCGAGCACGATCATCGTCATCGCCAGCGACATCGCGCAGTAGACCGCGTTCGCGGCCATCACCACGCCCAGCGCCCCGATCAGCGCCAGCGTGCCCAGCACCCAGAACGTCACCGCTTCACCGGTGGACGTGCGGGTGATTGCTTCAGCGGCCAACAGGCCAGTCGTCGGAGCGAACCCAGAAATAATCACTGCTTGACGTCCGGATTCCGCTTGTCGCGCAAGCCATTTGCCGTGACGTTGCCGCGGTAGTAGTCGGCGTCGGTGGCCCCTTCGGCCCGGGGGTGCGGCGCCGGGGTCATGCCCTCCAGCATGGGAGCCAGCAGGTTTTGCTTTTCGTAGATCAAGTCGGCGCGGTTGTCGTCGGCCATCTCGTAGTGGTTGGTCATCGTCAACGCGCGGGTCGGGCAGGCTTCGACACAGAGCCCGCAGCCAATGCAGCGCAGATAGTTGATCTGGTACACCCGGCCGTACCGCTCACCCGGCGAAAACCTCGCCTCGTCGGTATTGTCGGCGCCTTCGACGTAAATCGCGTCGGCCGGACACGACCACGCGCACAGTTCGCAGCCGATGCATTTCTCCAGGCCGTCGGCGTAGCGGTTGAGCTGATGACGGCCGTGGTACCGCGGCTTCACCGGGCCGGGGTTCTCCGGGTAGCTCTCGGTGACGGGCCGTTTGAACATTGAGCCGAACGTGACGCCGAAACCGGCGAGCGAACTGAGGAACTTAGCCATTGGCGGTCTCCTTGGTCGCCGGCGCCAGCGGTTTGCCCGGCAGCGGCGGTGTGGGCAGCGCCGGCGTGGGAAAGGCCGGTTCGAAGGACGCTGCCTCCACCGGCTGGTTGCGGCGCCGCTTGCGTATTTGACTGTTGCTGAACGGTCGTTGCAGCAAATAGAGCAGCACGACGGTGACAGCGAGGCTGGCGCCGACCAGCAACGGCGTCCAATGCTGGTAACCCTGGTTCCGCATGGTGCGGATGGCCGCGGCAATCAGCGCCCACACCAGCGACACCGGGATCAAGAGCTTCCACCCCAACGCCATGAACTGGTCATAACGCAGCCGCGGCAGGGTGCCCCGCAGCCAGATGTAGAAGAACAGGAATACCCACACCTTGGCGGTGAACCACAGCACCGGCCACCAGCCGCTGTTGGCGCCGGCCCACATGTTCAGCGGCCACGGCGCGTGCCAGCCACCCATGAACAGCGTCGCGGCCAGCGCTGACACCGTGGTCATGTTGATGTACTCGGCGAGGTAGAACATCGCGAAGCTCAGCGACGAGTACTCGGTGTGGAAACCGGCGACCAGTTCGCCTTCGGCCTCGGGCAGGTCGAACGGCGCCCGGTTGGTCTCGCCGACCATCGACACCAGGTAGGTCGTGAACGACGGCAGCAGCAGGAAGATGTACCAGACCCGATCTTGGGCCGACACGATCTGCGACGTCGACATCGTCCCGGCGAAGAGGAACACGGTGGCGAACGACAGGCCCATTGCGACCTCGTAGGAGATCACCTGCGCGGTCGAGCGCACGCCGCCCAGTAGCGGATAGGTCGAGCCCGACGACCATCCCGCCAGCACGATGCCGTAAACGCCGATCGACGACAGCGCAAGGATGAACAGCACCGCCACCGGTAAGTCGGTCACCTGCAGCGGGGTCCAGTGACCGAATACCGAAACCTGCGGCCCGAACGGGATGAACGCAAAGGCGGTGATCGCGGGAATCGTCGAGATGGCCGGTGCCAGAAGGAAGATCGGCTTCTCGACGCCGAACGGGGTGATCGGCTCCTTCAGCGCCAGCTTGATGCCGTCGGCCAGGCTCTGCAGATAGCCGCGCGGCCCCACGCGGTTGGGTCCCCAACGCAGCTGCATGCGGCCCAGGATCTTGCGCTCGGCGAGGATCGCGATCAGCACGGTCAGCACCAGAAACACAAAGACCACAAGCGATTTGGCCAGGATCAGCCACCAGGTGTCGTGTCCGAAGCCAATCATGAGGCCACCCCAATTCGCACTACCTCGCCAGGTGTGACGCCCAACGTCCGGTGCACCGCCGAGCCAGGCGAGTTCAGCGGAAGCCACGCGACGTGGTCGGCCATCTCGGTGATCGTCAATGGCAGAGTGATCGCGCCGCGCGCGGTGCTGACGGTGACCTGGTCGCCGTCCGCCGCCCCGATGCCGCCCGCCGTCGCTGCGGACAACCGCACGACCGGGGTGCGGGCGGTGCCGGCCAGATGGGGCTCGCCGTCCTGCAGCCGCCCGTCGTCGAGCAGCATCCGCCAGCCCGCCAGCACGGCC
>NZ_JBAPMI010000247.1:0-3161 GCF_049278535.1 Mycobacterium sp.
GTACAAGCAGGACGGGTCGATCCTGTAAGAGTCGAACCGGTGCTGGATGGTTCGGCTTCTCCTCAGGGCGTGCCGCCCTGCATCGTCGCCGGACTACGCGCTGCGGCGGATGTTTCGCGTGCGACCGATGTCTCGCTTGAGCAGCAGTTCACGGTCCGTCTCTGACAGACCACCCCAGATTCCGTACGGCTCGGCGACGTCGAGGGCGTGCGCACGGCACTGAGCCATCACCGGGCAGGTGCGGCACATCTCCTTGGCGCGGCGTTCACGCTGAAGTCGGGCCCGGCCGCGCTCGCCGTCCGGGTGGAAGAACACTGACGAATCCACGCCGCGGCAATGGCCTTGTAATTGCCATTCCCAAATGTCTGCATTGGGGCCTGGTAGTTGCTCCGGTTGCGGCATTGATGTCCCTCTCTTCAAGCCAGTTCGCGATCAAGTACGTCGTCAACTGAATCGAGCGGGTCGTCGGTGACTACTCGTCGCTATAAACGTAGGGGCGCTAGGGAATTTCCGTCAACAGGCGGTAATCTGCCGAATGCCGAAGTGCGGCTTGGGAATTTACCCCGAGTTCATCGACGCGATGGGCACGTTGGGCCGAGGAGTGCATCGTGACCCCGCGCTTCGCGGAAATGTCGCAGTTCGCGGCCGAATCGTTCGGCAAGCACAACAAATATGATCATCGACGGATTTAATACCGGCGTAACTCAGAAACCATGAAGTCTTAACGGGTGGACCGCAGTGATACATATCTCTCGCAGCTCGCCTGTCGAGCCCGATCTGGCCGCCGCCGCCTTCGGCGAACAGCCCGACCGCTGGCCGTTGCCGGCTGCGACCACACCGGATCAGCGGTGGCTGCGTGCGGTGGCCGCCGGGGGACAGGGCCGCTACGCCAGCGCCCGCAGCGACCTCGCGGTGCTGCTCCGGTCGGCGCCCTCGGGCCGGCTCGCCTCGTTGGCGTGTAGCACACAGGCGTCGTTTCTGCGCCAGCTGGGCTGGCACGCCCTGGCCGGCGGCTGGGACGGTCGCGCATGGGCGCTGGCCTGCGACGACCCCGAGGCCGCGGGTGACGCGCTGACCGGGCTTGCGGCCGACGCGCTGGGTGTCGGGCGGCTGACGACCGCGGCGGCGCTGCTTGGGCGGGCAGACGTCTTCGTGGCGTCGGCGCCGCCCCGGTCGGCGGTACGGAGAGCCTGGGTCGCTGCGGAGCTGGCGATGGCCGGCGGCGAGGGCGCAGTCGCGGTTCGCAACGCGGAGGTCGCGGTCGAGTTGGCTGCGACCACCCTGGACGGCTCGGCCCGGCACCGAGCCAAAAGCCAGGTGGTGTTGGCGGCGGCGCTGTGCAGCTCCGGGGCCCTCGACCGAGCGAAGACGGTAGCCGACGCCGCGCTGGAGCTCACCGGCCAATTCGGGCTGCTGCCGCTGCGCTGGGCGGTGGCCTGTCTGCTCGTTGACCTCGGCACGGAAACCCCGACCCGGATCGCGGAATTGCGGGGAATCCGCGACGACTGCGCCCGTCGCGTAGAGCACTGGGGCGGAGCCTGGCATCGCGTCTGAAGGTTGCTGGGTCACTATGGTCGTAACGCTGTCCCCCCGAATCGGGTTATGCCAGGTTCGTAACGCTGGAGATGTTGCCGTCGATGTCAACGCGGGAGGAGCGTCTCGACGCTGTTGTTGCCGATGCTGTGGCAGGCGATCGGGACGCACTTCGAGAAGTACTGGAGACGATCCGGCCGATCGTGGTCCGCGGTGTCCGCCGAGACCGATCTGGATCAGGTTGAGCAAATGATCGCGCTGGGCCAATGGGATCAGGCCCAGGACAAGTTGGCCGCGGTCGGCGCTCACGTGCAGACCGTCAAGGACAACGGCCGCAAACAGGGGCTGATCGACAAGGTGAACCGGTTGAACGCGAAGGTCGCCGGCCGCGACCGCAGTGCGACGATGCCGCCCAACGCGCTGCCGGGCGCGGCTCCGGTGGTCAGCGCGACGGCCACCGTGGCGGTGATTCCGCCGGGCGATCCGGTAATCACGGTTGTACCCAACCCGCTTGGTGGTTAGGCAGAGATAGCCGCTCAGCGGCGACCGTGGAATCCTTCGGTGTCCGAGGTGGCCTCGTTGAGCGAGGCGTCGGCGTATCCGCGGCAGTAATCCCAGGTCACGTAGGAATCGGGTTCGGGGTCGTAGGCCGGCTCGTGTGGGCGCACGGTGCCATCGACCAGAAGCTGAAGCAGGTTGGCGCGCAGCATGTCCCAGTCGTGGTAGTGGTCCTGCTGACATTCGTCGCAACAGACGACCAGGCCGCGAACACCTTTGTGCGCCAAGAGGGCTTCGTAGATCGCCAGATCGGCCAGATCGGCCTCGACCGCCATCCGCTCCTGGGGGTCCAGGGGTTGGCCAGGCTCCACCGCGTCCAACGCCGCCGAAGGATCACAGGGGTCGTCGGCAAATGGGTCGGGCGGCAAACCGGGCGGGAGGTAGTCGCGCACGGCTCCACATTACGCAGCAGGGCGGTCATCACGCCAGCGCTACCCCGCAGCCCAGCCCCCATGTCGCCGCCTCGCGGGACTTCCCTCGGCGCGCGTCGTCAGCGGTGGCCGGGCTCCATAGCCCGCCTCCTCCGCACGCCGCGCCGCGGCGTGCATCGTCGCCGGGCGGCGAGCCGATAGGATGGCATTCTCACTCCGCGCGCGCATGGGAGGCCCCGGCAATGTCATCTGGCTTGTCCCGTCTCGAAGGCAGCGGCGACCTGATTGTCACGTCGTATCCCCGGGTAGGTGGTTTTCCGGACGATCCGGTGCCGACCGGTGGTGACGACCCGCAGAAGATCGCGATGCTGGGACTGACCTTCGACGACGTCCTGCTGCTGCCGGCCGCGTCCGACGTGGTGCCGGCCAACGCCGACACATCCAGCCAGCTCACGAAGAAGATCCGGCTGAAGGTGCCGCTGGTCAGTTCGGCGATGGACACGGTCACCGAGTCTCGGATGGCGATCGCGATGGCCCGCTCCGGCGGCATCGGGGTCCTGCACCGCAACCTGCCGATCTCCGAGCAGGCCGGCCAGGTCGAAACCGTGAAGCGCTCGGAGGCCGGGATGGTCACCAATCCGGTGACCTGCCATCCGGAGAACACGTTGGCCGAGGTGGACGCCATGTGCGCCCGATTCC
>NZ_JBAPMI010000248.1:0-1840 GCF_049278535.1 Mycobacterium sp.
GGGGACAGGTGGAGCAGTACCACCGCTGGCTCCCCGACGACGTGGCGCCGCTCGCCGCCGTCGATCAGGGCGCCACGACCGTCAACGGCTGGAGCCGTCAAGGACCGATTCGAGCACTCCCGTGAGCACACAGACCGAGCATCCGACCACCGGCCCCGCACGCGACAACGTCAAGACGACGCGGTGGGTAGCCACCATCGCCGGATTGATCGGATTCGTGCTGTCGGTGGCCACCCCGCTGCTGCCCGTCGTGCAGACCACGGCGAACCTGAACTGGCCGCAGCAGGGTCAGATGAAAAGCGTTACGGCTCCGCTGATTTCGCTGACACCGGTCGACTTCCACGCCGCCGTCCCGTGCGAGGTGGTGCGGGACATGCCGCCGAACGGCGGGGTGGTGCTGGGCACCGCACCACGAAAAGGCAAGGACGCCAACCTCAATGCGCTGTTCATCGTTGTCAACAAGCAGCGGGTGGACGTCACCGACCGCAACGTGGTGATCCTGTCGGTGCCGCGCGACCAGGTGGAGTCGCCGCATTGTCAGCACATCGACGTCACCTCGACGCTGGCCGGGACCTACGCGACCTTCGTCGGCCTGAAGGATCCTGGCGGCGGTCAGCTGCGCAGTGGCTACCCCGACCCCAACCTGCGTCCGCAGATCGTCGGGGTGTTCACCGACCTGATCGGTCCCGCGCCGTCGGGCCTGCAGATGTCGGCGACCATCGACACCCGATTCTCCACCAGCCCAACCACTCTGAAGCTGTTTGCGATGGTGGGCGCGATCCTGGCGACGATTGTCGCGCTGATCGCGCTGTGGCGGCTGGACCAGCTGGACGGCCATCGGATGCGCCGGCTGATCCCCGCGAACTGGCGGACCTTCACCCTCGCCGACGCCACCATCACCTTCGGGTTCGTGCTCTGGTGGGTGATCGGCGCGAACTCGTCGGACGATGGCTACATCCTGGGCATGGCCCGGGTCGCCGACCGGGCCGGCTACATGTCCAACTACTTCCGTTGGTTCGGCAGTCCGGAGGACCCGTTCGGCTGGTACTACAACCTGCTGGCGCTGATGACGCACGTCAGCGACTCGAGCCTGTGGATCCGGTTGCCCGACTTGGTCGCCGGGCTGGTGTGCTGGCTGCTGCTCTCCCGCGAGGTGCTGCCCCGGCTGGGTCCGGCGGTGACCAAGAGCAAAGCCGCCAACTGGGCGGCCGGCCTGGTGCTGCTGACCGCCTGGATGCCGTTCGACAACGGTCTTCGGCCGGAGCCGATCATCGCGGTCGGTTCGCTGATCACCTACGTGCTGATCGAGCGGTCGATGCGCTACAGCCGAATGACGCCCGCGGCGCTGGCGGTGGTGACCGCGGCGTTCACCCTCGGCGTGCAGCCGACCGGTCTGATCGCAGTGGCCGCGTTGGTGGCCGGTGGTCGTCCGATCCTGCGAATCCTGGTGCGACGTCACCGCCTGGTGGGCACCTGGCCGCTGGTGGCGCCGATGCTGGCCGCCGGCACGGTGATCCTGACGGTGGTGTTCGCCGACCAGACGCTGGCAACGGTTTTGGAAGCCACCAGGATTCGCACCGCCATCGGCCCCAGTCAGGCTTGGTACACCGAAAACCTGCGTTATTACTACCTGATCCTGCCGACCGTCGACGGTTCGCTGTCGCGCCGGTTCGGCTTCCTGATCACTGCGCTGTGCCTGTTCACCACGGTGTTCATCATGTTGCGGCGCAAGCGAATTCGCGGTGTAGCCCGCGGCCCGGCGTGGCGGTTGATGGGCGTGATCTTCGGCACGATGTTCTTCCTGATGTTCACCCCGACCAAGTGGGTGCACCACTTCGGC
>NZ_JBAPMI010000249.1:0-19325 GCF_049278535.1 Mycobacterium sp.
ACGCCGGGGTGAGCTCCGGGTCTGACTGTCAGCGAACTGGCGGCCGGAGGTGACGCCGTAGCTCCAGGGCCAGTGCCACGGCCAGCCGTCGCTCCCCTGGCGGATAGCCCAGCAGCTCGGTCGCGCGGGCGATCCGCTTGAGGACCGTATTGCGGTGGGTGTACAGCCGGGATGCAGCGCGCGGTGCGTTGTCGGCCTCCTCAAGATAGACACACAGCGTTTCGCGCATTCGGGCCGCGGCGGGGCTGTCCTCGGCAAGCGGGCCGAGAGTCGCCGCGATGAACTCGCTCGCCGCGCGCGCATCGTGTGCCGCGAGTGCCGTGACCTCAAGTTCCCGATAGGAGCCGAAACGACCGCTGGCCGGGTTGCCCACCAGCAGCCGATGCACGGTCAGCGCGGCCTCGTGGCTGGCGCGAAACCCTTCGATGCCCCGGCGAGTCGGACCGACGGCGGCGCGCACATCGTCGGGTGATTGCACCACCGCCGAACGAAGATCCTCGATGGCCGGTTCGCCGGGCGTGCCGATCCACGCCCACAGCGTCGTTGTTCCAGCCGGAAGGGTCAGCGGCCGTTGGGATCCTGCGGCTTGGGCGATCAGCACCGCCGCCGACTCGAGCGCGCCATGGCGCGCGACGGCCGACTCCGACCACACCACCACCCCGGTATGCCGGCGGTCCAGCTCGTAGCCGAGGCGGCGGCTCGCGGCGGTGGGGTCGATCGGGGCGCCGTCCAGGATCAATCGGATGGTCTCGGTGCGACGCGCGAGCGCACCGCCGATGACCTCTTCACGTTCGCGCTGGGCCTCCGCCAGAACGCGACCGAGTGTCTGGTCGATAAAGCGGAAGACGAGCGACAGCGACAGCTCGGTGACACCGATCAGCTCGGGCCCCGGTTCGACGATCTCATATGCACAGGTCAGCCAGCGCTCAACTCCAACCTGCTGGCCGCGCCGATAACCCTCATAGATTCTGTCCAAGTCGATGCCGCGCCGCACGACGGTACGGGCGGCGTCAAGCGCCTCGGGCGGGACCGCGTCCGATAACGGCGATTGCGCCTGGCGCGCTACCGACAGGAATCGCAGCCAGTTGCCGCGGTTATTCGCCGTGAGTTCCGCCGCAATCGCGGCGTCGGCGCCGAACTCGGGCACGACCCCGATCACTGCGGCATCCATCGCTGCCACGGTCTCGTCGACCTCGAGGGCCAGTCGGTCCGCGATAGCGGCGATCAGTTCATACGTCCGCGCGGTCGGCGCAACCGCCGTCATGGGTTTAGTGTGCCACCGCACACCGCTGCAGGGCTCCCTATTAGCTAACCGAGGAGTGCGTCTGAAGGATGGACGGTGGCGACAGCCCTCCCGGTCGGCCGGCCATCGTATTGACGCCCGCTACACATGTGCGCGAGCCCGCTCGTACAGGGTCGCGTCATGAGCGCAGACGATAAGCAAGTCGGGGTCTGCGCGCCGGTAGAGTTCTGCAAGGCGGGCGTGGTTGTCCCGCACCATTTTTCGATCGAATGCGATAAGGGCCTCCATGGCCGCGAGTGCACGTGGGACATGGGCGCGACGGTCGAGGGTGCCGTAATGGAAAAACGAGTCGCCACCGTGCAGCACCCATCGGTGGCCGGCGTCGACTGCTACGCACGCGTGGCCGCGGGTGTGACCTGGCAGCGAAATCAGGACCATCCCGGGGGAGATCTCGACAAGCTCCTTGGCCGCGGCGAAGCCTCGCCACTTCTCCCCCCGGGGGTCGTGTTCAACGATTTTGGGCCGGTGCACCCATTGAGTGGATCGGTAGCGCGCCTTCTCGGAAAGCGACGGGGAGGAGATCGCGCCGAGTGCCTCGGCCGCGGTGACGTGAACCTGGGCGTGCGGGAAGTCTGACAAACCGCCGATGTGGTCCAGGTCGAGGTGCGTGACGATGATGTGGCGGACATCCTCACGCGTGAACCCGAGTTGCTCGACTTGGTGGACAGCGGTTTCGAGGTGGCTGAGGACGGGTCTGAGAAGGTGGCGCAGCGGTCCGACCCGTCGGGCGGGGTCTGCGCAATCGTGCGAGCCGAAGCCGGTGTCGATCAGCACCAAGCCACTATCGGTTTCGACAAGTAGCACGTGACACACCACCGAGGTGGTGGTGGGCGGATTCATGGTCCCGCAGTTCAGGTGGTGAACTTTCATGAGCACTCCTCGGCTCTCGGCGGGTACACCGCACGACGTGAACCACGTTTCTGGCACTGGGTAATTCGAGTCGATGGCTCTGGTGACCGCGACGACGCGCTAAGCGCTGAACCCCCGGCGCCGACGACCAACGTAGGGCGACGGCGGCCCGCAGGAAATCGCCGACCGCACACACCTGCGGCAGCGAGATAGGCCAGGGCACACCCGCTTGCATGCCTCGTGCGCACTTTGCGCGCAGACAATGCGTGGTGTGCCACAGCACACCCGTCTCAATCAAGTGTGTGCGCGTGGCGATTCCGTGCGCCGTATCACAACCGTAGTTTCGGGACAACCAACACCCCGGACGGGGTTACCGCGAGCGAACGAGGGACCGACGTTATGGACGAGATCACCTTCTATAGCGGTGACGATCGCTGCGCCGCTTGGCATTTCGCGGCTAGCGGCGAAGCGTTCGCCGGAACGAACGGGCGGCCGTGTGTGGTGATGGCACCCGGTTTCGCAAGCACCCGGGACACTGGCGGCTTAGCGGCCTACGCGGAGGGTTTCGCCGCCGCCGGATTTGATGTGGTGCTATTCGACTATCGCGGTTTCGCCGCGTCGGGTGGATCGCCCCGTCAGCTGGTATCGGCGCGACGCCAGCGCCACGACTATCAGGCGGCAATCGCGTGCGCACGCCAGCTGCCTGGCGTCGACCCCGAGCGCATCGCGCTGTGGGGGATCTCCTTCTCCGGCGGTCATGTCGTTCGCGTCGCCGCCGAAGACGGCCGCATCGCGGCAGCGATGTCGGTGACCCCGGCGGTCGACGGTCTGGCGGTACTCGCGCAGCTTGCCCGCAACGCGGGCGTACTCCAGCTGTTGCGGGTTGCCGCGCACGGTCTGCGTGATGCGATTCGAGCGCTGACGCGACGCCAGCCGCATCTTGTTCCGGTGATCGGGGAACCGGGCTCGCGAGCGATCATCGCCAAACGCGGAGCGGAGCAAGAATATACGCGCATCACGGGCCCGAGCTGGCGCAACGAACTGTGTGCGCGCACCGCGCTCGGCGTGGCGTTCAACCGGCCGATCAAGTTCGCATCACGTGTTTCCTGCCCACTGCTGGTGCAGGCCGGCACAGCCGACAGCATCACCCCGCCGGGCCGCGCGCGCCGAGCGGCCGCCGGCGCGGCCCGCGGGGAGCTGCGGGAATACCCCATCGACCACCTGGACGCCGAGATCGGCCCGGCGCAGCAAGTTGCCCTGGCCGATCAGCTGGATTTCCTGCGCCGCCACCTGGCGCCGGCCTCGTCCCAAAGAGCCGCGATTACTACCGCCGATTGGAATCACCAATGAAGATCAAGAATCTGACCAAACGTGTCGTGCTGGTCACCGGCGCCGGCAGCGGCATCGGCCGGGCGACCACGCTGCTCTGCGCGCGCCGCGGTGCGCGCCTAGCGATCTGCGATCTGAACGAAGCCGGGCTGAAGGAAACCGCCGAATACGCCCGCGGCCTAGGAGCCGAGGTGCTCGCGCAGACCGCCGACGTCACCGACACCGCCTCGATGGATGAATTCGCCGAAGCCGTGCACGCCCGGTTCGACACGGTGGACCTGTTGATCAACAACGCCGGCATCGGCGTTGGGGCCGGATTCTTCGACACCACACCCGAGGACTGGGACCGCCTGATCGCGGTCAACATCATGGGGCTGGTGCATGGTTGCGAGCGCTTCCTCCCCCGCATGATCGAACGCGGCACCGGCGGTCAAGTCGCCAACGTGTCGTCTGGTTGCGGCTACTCGGCGCTTCCCTACATGTTCGGCTACTCAGTCACCAAGTTCGCCGCGTTCGGGTTCTCCGAGGCGCTGCGCATGGAGATGCGTCGCCACAACATCGGAGTGACGACCATCTGCCCGGGCCTGATCAACACGCCGATCCTGCGCACCAGCGTCACGCGCGGGGCCCGCGCTGAAGAACGGGCCGAGCGGCTCGCGCGAATGCATGAGCGACGTGGCTACTCCCCAGAGAAAGTCGCGGTGAACATCCTGCGCGCGGTGGGCCGCAATCGCGCGGTAGCCCCAATCACCCCCGAAGCCCATCTCACGTACGGGCTGACCCGCGTCGCTCCGCCCGTGGCGCGCTGGTTTTCCGCCCGCACCTCCGCCGTCCTCGCCAAATAGACCGCCCCACAGCTCCAAACGCCATCACGGAGGCACCGATGAAACACCGCAATATCCACATGATCGAAACCAACGGCATCAGACTGAAGGTGGTCGTTGAGGGCAGCGGCCCGCTATTGCTTCTGCTGCACGGCTTTCCGCAATCCGCATACCTGTGGCGCAACCAGATCGACGACTTGATCAGCGCCGGCTATCAGGTAGCTGTCCCCGATCAACGAGGCTACGGCGGCAGCGACAAACCGGCAGAAGTTGAGGCATACGATCTGCTGCAGCTGTCCGCTGATGCGGTCGGCGTCGCCGACGCACTGGGCCACGAGACGTTCACGCTCGTCACCCACGACTGGGGCGCGATCGTCGGCTGGCACGTCGCGTTGCTGTACCCGCAACGGGTAAAAGCGGTGTTCGCGCTGAGCGTGCCACCAACTATTGGGACGCCCGTCGGCGCCCTGACACGCCAGGAGAATTTCGGCGACAACTTCGTCTACACCGTCTACTTCCAGCAGCCCGGTGTGGCCGAGGCCGAGCTGGACGCCGACGTGCGCAAATCGCTCCGAATGCTGTACTACTCCGTCAGCGGTGACGCCCCGGCGTTCGGGTTCATGCGTCCCAAGCCGGCCAGCTCCAAGATGCTCGACGGCTTGATCGATCCCAATCCACTGCCGAACTGGCTCAACGAGGAAGACCTCGACCGATACGTCGAGGATTACCGCGACGGGTTCCGCGGCCCGATCAACTGGTATCGCAGCATCGACCGCGGCATCGGGCTCACCCGCCATCTGCAGCAGACCAAGATCACGCAGGCGTCGCACTTCATGATCGGCAGTTTCGATCCCATGAATGTGCTGCTCGCGGTTCCCCTGGCCAATTTGGAACAGAACGCGCCCAACCTGCGAGGCAACGTCGTCCTCGAAGGTGCCGGCCATTGGCTTCCCATCGAGCGTCCAAAGGAAGTCAACGACGCGTTGCTCGACTTCCTCGCCGGTCTCGAGAGCGCTCCCCAGTCCGCCAGCATCGCAGAGGGTTGAAACTGACATGGCCTCAAGACCCAACGACTATTCGCCGCCACTCATTCAGATCGCGTTGTCGGTCGTCGATTTGCGACTCACCGAACGGTGGTTTCGCGAAGGCTTCGGCCTGGTACCGGCCGGCGGCAGTCGCGCGATGATGCGAGGCCCTGTGGCGGCCAATGTGCAGGGCCTACCCCGCGCGGCCTCGACCTGCTGGTGGCTGCTGGGCCGAAACTCCTGGTTCCAGTTCGAACTGTTCCAATTCGAGCGCCCGATCGCCAAACTGATGCCTGCGGATTTTCGGCCCTGCGACATCGGCTACACCCGCATCGGGATCTGGGTCGAAGATTTCGACGCCACACTGAAAAAGCTTGCCAAGCTTGGCAGTCAGCCGCTGACAGAGCCGCTAGGCGATCGGGGCACGCGGCGCGCCTGCGTCCGCAATCCCGACGGGGTCTACGTCGAAATCATGGAAGACGACCCGCTGCCGCAGTTCAGCAAGCGCGGGCGCGTAGATTACCCGTCCGCGATCCGTTCGGTGACGTTGTCGGTACCCCAGTTGACCGACGTTGCAGCATTTTTCGAAGAGGGTATTGGCCTCAAGGCCAGCACCCCGGCCCTCCACACGCCAGAACACGAGGCGCTGTGGGATCTGGCAGGCGCCAGCACCCAGAGCAGACTGTTCGATGGCGGCGAGGTGCTGATCGAGGTGGTGCAGTACCTCGATCCCGCCGGAAAGCCGCGGCCTCATGATTACCGCCTGTCAGACCAGGGCATTCTCAACATCGCGTTTGGGGCGCGCCGCACGGCGGACTTCGACGCGGTTTATCGACGTGCCGAAACGTTTGGGGCCCGGCCCAATTGCCGACCCGTTCATCTACCCGGAGCCGGTTCAGTGGTCTACGTCAACGATCCGCACGGCTTTTCGGTCGAGATCCTACGCACGAGGCCTGGATTGGCCGACCGGGTCTTCGGATTCGAGCCACGGCCCCTACACAAGCGCCCGGAGCCGGATACGCGCAGAATCGAACATCGGATCAAGATCGACGCACCGGCCGGCAAAGTGTGGGACGCAATCACCGATCAAGACAACATGGCCCGGTGGACCGGTTTCGTCCCGGTTACGGTGCGCAAGGAAGGCTGGACGCAACGCCACGGCGCCGGTTCCGAACGCCTGATGCAAGGGCCGCCCGGAGTCGGCCAGGTCGTGGAGCAAGTGATAGCCGCCAACCCGCAGCAGAACCTGCGCTACCGCGTCGTTGAAGGGTCACCGCTGACCTGTCACCAAGGCGAGATCACCCTGAACCGGTCCGGCGGTCACACCGAATTGCACTGGTCCATCCGCTTTCGGCCCAAGGTGCCCGGCACCGGCGCGCTCCTGCAGAAGGTGTTGCAGGCCAGGTTGCGAGCCATGCTCGCCGAATACCTCAAGCCATACATCGAAAAATCCACTGCCCCTGGTGTTTTCACGACACCAAACTCGACGAACACAGAAACGGCTGTCAGATGAAAGCGGATCCACCCGACCCTCAGCACGTCGGCGTACCGATCATCGGGGCCGGATTCTCCGGGCTCGGCGCCGCGATCGCCCTCCAAAAGGACGGGTATACCGACCTTCTCGTGGTCGAGCGGGGAAACAATGTTGGGGGCACCTGGCGGGTGAACACCTACCCGGGGGCAGCATGCGACGTGCCGTCGCACCTGTATTCGTACTCGTTCGCGCCGAACCGCAAGTGGACCCGTTCGTACTCCAAGCAGCCCGAAATCGAGGCCTACATCCAGCAGGTGGCCCGACAGCACCAGGTGCTCGACCGGCACCGGTTCGATTGCGAGGTTCACGAGGTGCGCTGGAACGAGCAGGAGGCGCGGTGGCACGTGAGCACGTCGGCGGGGTCCGTCACCGCGAATTTCGTGGTCTCGGCGGTGGGTCCGCTGACCGAGCCGGCGTTGCCGGACATTGATGGTCTCGAGGAGTTCGAGGGTGAGGTCTTTCACACCGCCCGCTGGAATCATGACGTCGACCTGACTGGCAAGCGTGTGGCCGTCATCGGCACCGGAGCATCGGCCATCCAGGTCGTCCCGGAGCTAGCCAAGACTGTGCGGCAACTGAACGTGTATCAGCGCACCGCCCCGTGGGTCCTTCCCCGTTTCGACCGCAACTACACGCCCGCGGATCGTGTTGCCTTCGCGCACGTTCCCGGCTATCAGCGGTTGGTACGAAGCGCAATGTACTGGGGCAAGGAGCTAATCGGTTTCGCATTGACTCATGCGCCCAAAATGCTTGTGCCGGTGCAGAAATTGGCCAAGCGTCACATCAAGCGCGCGATCGACGATGCACAACTGCGCGCGAAGGTCACCCCTCGCTGGCAGATCGGCTGCAAGCGTATCTTGATGTCGAATACCTACTATCCGACACTGGCCCAACCGAATGTCGATGTCGTCACCGATGGCATCGCCGCGGTGCGGCCGAACGCCATCGTCAGCACCGATGGCACCGTGCGTGATATCGACGCCATCGTCGTTGCCACTGGCTTTCATGTCAGCGACTCACCGACAAATGAGTGCATCATCGGCCGCGGCGGGCGCAGCCTGGCCGACACATGGCAACGTGCGGGCGCGCAGGCGTACAAGGGCTCGACCGTGCACGGTTTTCCGAACCTGTTTGTCATGGCCGGCCCCGGAACGGGGTCGGGTCACACGTCGGCCGTGTTCATGATCGAGTCGCAGCTGAAATATCTGCGGGATTTGATCCGCACGACAACCACCCTGGGAATCGCGACCGTGGAGGTCCGCGAGGACGTGCAAAGCGCCTACAACACGAGTATCCAACGAGGATTGCGAAACTCGGTGTGGCAAGTCGGCGGCTGCTCAAGCTGGTACCGCGACAAGTTCGGCAAGATCACCACCATGTGGCCAGGTTTCACGTTCCGCTTCCGTCAACAGACCCGCACATTCGACCTCAACGCCTACCACACGGTGCATGCCCGCGACCTGTCCGCCGCCACTGAGAAATACGCGGCTTCAGCATGACGTCCGGCGGGTCGGTGCGTGTCAGGTGTATGCCACGTGGACACGCTCGATGTGGCCGCCGAAGGGGAACGGCGCTTTGTCGTAGTAGTCCAGCGACACCGGTGAGCCGAGGCAGACACCGATGTCGAAGCAGTCGTTGGCCGTGAACAGCAGCGGCGCGCTGACCGGCACCCGCCCCGTCGCGAGGACCTCCTGGCCGACCTGGATGGTCACTTCGAGCGGTCCCGCTGGACGCTGTTCGGCATAGCGAGTTTCTACGACGATCGTGGTGGGCCCGGGCGGCAATTTGATCGTTGAGCGAATCTTGGTGCGGGAGATGATGAAACAGTTGTACTCGTAGCACAGGTACCCGTCGTCGAGGTAGCAGGTGACCCCGCCGGCAAAGCCGCCGAGGGCATACAGGACTCCGCTCGCATCGGGGGGCAGGTCGGCTTCGACAGTGACGATGTTGTTCTTGCTTCCCAGCGCGGGCGCGCAGAATTCGGGGATGCGGGTGATTTCGCCGGGGAACTCCCACTCGCGATACGGCGGAGTGATTCGCAACTCGGGGTGGAAGATCGGCACCCACAGGCCGCCACCGATCGGGAGCACCTGGTTTCGGGCGGCTTCGATGGCGAACAGTTCGCGCATCTGCGCCAGCTTTTCCGGCAGCTCGTCCGCAAGGTCGTGGGCTTGGGACCAGTCCTCGTCGAGGTGATACAGCTCCCAGCGGTCGTTGTCGGGTGTCCAGCTTTGGATTCCGGGTGGCAATCCCGGCAGCCACGGCACGCGCGGACCGAAGGTTGAGGCCATCCAGCCGTCGTGATAGATGGCCCGACTGCCCATCACCTCGAAGTACTGCGTCTTCTTTCCCCCAGGCGTCGATGGGTCGGTAAGCGTGCTGGCGAAACTTGCTCCGGCTATTGGGATTTGGGGCACACCGTTCACGATGAGCGGGGACTCGATACCCACGATGTCGTAGATGGTCGGCACGACGTCGTTGCAGTGCAGGAAGTGGTCCCGCGGCACAGGGTCGGGCGCGACTTTGTTGGGCCAGCGGATCGCCAGCGGATTGCGGGTGCCGCCCAGATGCGAGGCGAGCAGTTTCACGCCCTTGTAGGGCGTGCTGCCCGCCCAACCCCAGCCGGAGTGGTACTGGTTGTCGGTCTTCGGTGAGCCCAGCACATCAAGGCCGCCGAGCTGCTCGAGCGCGTCGATGTGCATCCGCGGGGTGGTCGGAATGCCGTTCTGCGCAAGCAGTTCGGCAATGGTGCCGTCCTGTCCCTCGGCCGAGGATCCGTTGTCACCCCAGATGTAAAGAAACAGCGTGTTCTCGCCGTAGCCAAGCCGATCCAACTCATCGACGATCCGACCCACCTGAACATCCACATGTTCGGCGAACCCGGCAGCCACCTCCATCAGTCGGCGCTGAAACGGTCTCTCGTCTTCGGGAATGTCGTCCCACGCCTTCATTCGCTCGTCACGGTCGGTGAGCTCACAGTCTTGTGGGATCCAGCCCTTGTCCTTCGCACGCTCGAAGACCCGCTGCCGGTAGGCGTCCCAGCCGTCATCGAACTGCCCGGCGTAGCGGTCGGCCCACTCCTTCATGATGTGGTGTGGCCCGTGTAGGCAGCCGCTGGCCCAATACATGAAGAACGGCCTATCGGCCTGCAGCGCCTTGTGGTTGCGCAGCCAGTTGATCGCATCCTCGGCCAAGTCCTCCGAGAGGTGATAGCCCTCGTCGGGCGTCTTCGGTAGGCGCACCACCGTCGTGTTGCGCACCAAATGGGGCTCGTACTGCGAAGCCTCCCCGGCCAAGAAGCCGTAGAAATACTCGAATCCCAATCCCGTCGGCCAGTCCTCGAATGGGCCGGCCGCCGTGGTGTCTTCCGCCGGTGTGTTATGCCACTTGCCCCACGCGCCCGTGCTGTACCCAAAATCCTTGAGCACTTCGGCCACCAGGGCGCTGCTGCGCGGGATCCTTCCGGCGTAGCCGTCCCAGTCGTTGGCCAACTCGGCGATCTGGCCATTGCCGATCTCATGGTGATTGCGCCCGGTCAGCAGCGACGCCCGCGTCGGCGAACACATTGCGGTGGTGTGGAACCGGTTGTAGCTCACCCCCTCTGCGCAGATCCGGTCCATCGTCGCGGTACGCACCTCGCCGCCGAACGTCGTCGGCAACCCCGGGCCGGCGTCATCGATCAAAACGATCACAATATTGGGCGAATCCTCATGCAGCCGAGGCGGAGTGACACGCCGGGCATACGTGGACTCCTGCAACGTTCGCCCGGCGGTGCTGGCCGAAGGCGTCGGCGGAAACGGCAGCGTCGCCCCACCCGGCAGCTTCGGAGCCACCACCCCGCCCGTGGAATCAACATTTTTGGTGGCTCCCGACATGGCTGCCCCCTGCTCGAAGCGGTCCAAGGCAGTGGTCGACTCGATCAACCCTGACTCACACCAGCTGAATCTACTCCCCCCGCCC
Source organism: Mycobacterium sp. (assembly GCF_049278535.1). Taxonomy (GTDB): domain Bacteria; phylum Actinomycetota; class Actinomycetes; order Mycobacteriales; family Mycobacteriaceae; genus Mycobacterium. The sequence continues at coordinate 10,825 of NZ_JBAPMI010000249.1, forward strand.
GCCCTTTGGGCAGCTGGTTTGGACGATCTGCCGGTAGACGTCAGCGCATGGGACAAAACGAGCCGGCGCCATCACCACCCACACCAGAACGCTTGTTGCACAACATATCGCGTGGCAAAGAGCTAACGCCTGACCTCAGACTGAGGCCAGCTGCCGCGGCTCTTCAAGCTCGCTCTTGCACGAGGTTGGTGGAGGCGACGCGCGCCAGCTGATACGTCGATGGCTACGCCCTTGTGGCGCAGGTGACGGCGAGGATGGTGCTCGCGACCAGCTCGGGGTCGTCGATCGTCGGAGTGTGCGGGAGGCCGGGCAGGATGGTGAAGGTCGCGCGGGGTAGGCGTTGGCGGACGATGGCTTCGCACACTGCGACTGGGAGAATTCTGTCTTTTTCGGTCCAGGCGATGGTGATTGGGCACGGTAGGGGGTCCATCGGTGCGACCTGTTCGTCAGTGTTATTGAAGATCTCGTCAATGATTGTGCAAGCAAAGCCCTCTTGGGTGATTTCTATGGCTCGCTTGTAGCTGAGTCGATCTCCGTGCAGCGTCAAATCGGTCAACCCACGTCGGCGCATCCCCGGCGATTTCATGAGAAGCGGTGTGATGGGACGCGTCAAGCGGGCTAACGCAAACTGCCGTCGCAGCCTTTTCGTGAGCTGGACCCGCAGACCGTCCGACCACAATCCGCCCGGTGAAAATGCACAGACGGATGCGGCCCGGCCACGGCGCGCCAATTCGAGCGCTATGAATCCACCCATCGAGTGGCCCGCTAAATGTGGCCGGTCTAGTCCGTGTGCGTCGAGGTAGCGTTCGGACTCATCGATTACGTCCCAGATCGTCACGGGTCGCCGCTGCACAACTGGCCCTCCATGATGACCGAGGGCTGACGGTGTGTGCACGTCGTGGTGGGCGGATAGCAGCGGCGCTATATCCCGCCATTGATCGCCAGACCAGGAGCCGCCATGCAGGAGTACAAGAGGCGGCAGCTCGGAGGACACCACCGAAGTTTGACACGGCTTCAGCCCGTCGAACAGGATCCATTCGCTGATTGCCGCAACGGCTGCCGACAACCTGTACCAATGTGGTTCGCGTGTCTACCGGCAGGAAGTTCTGCAAGTTAGCTAGCGCCCACCTGTCCCCGCCGACCGCCGGGACGACGCTGGGATGAAGCACACGTACCGAGCCGACCTGACGGATCAAATAGGCTCTACCAGCTCTTTCAAGGTGGGGGCGGGCGGGGCTCGAACCCGCGACCAACGGATTATGAGTCCCTATTTCCGGAGCCCTCTACCAGCCGAATCGCTTAGCTACAGTCGCCTAAATCGGCTGCAGGGAGCCAAAATCGGTCGTTGCCGGTACACCTCCGGTACGGGCCCGATTCGCCCTAGAAACGCCCCCGGTCGCCGCGTTCACGCCGCGACGAGGTGGGCGGCTGCGGCGTTAGCTATGTCGAGGCCGATGATGCTCAGGCGGGAGTTACGTACCGGAAGCAGTGCTTAAATCGAGGCCGAAGACCTGCACGGTGGCCGACTTTCCCTTGAGCGCATGGGCACCGCGGTCGATGAGTCCGGGCGGTCGGGTAACCAGGGCGTCGACACACTGATGGGTCAGCAGGATCGTGTCGCCGGTGGTCTTGGTGAGCTGCTCCACGCGGGCGGCAACGTTGACGGTGTCGCCGATCAGGGTGAACTCCAGTTTGCCGCCGCCGCCGATGGTTCCGGCGATCACCACACCGGAGTTGATCCCAATGCCGATCCGAAGCTCGCCGCCGAATCGTTCGGCGACCAGGCGGTGAATCAGAAGGCCGGCGGTTACAGCGGCGTCGGCGTGATCTGCGAGGTCGTTGGGTGCGCCGAAGACGGCCAGCGCGCCGTCGCCGAGGAACTTGTTGACGTGTCCGCCGGCTTCGACGACAGCCGGGACAACGATCTCGAACAGGGCGTTGAGTCGGGCAACGGTGTCTTCGGCGGTGTTGGCCTCGGCGAACGGGGTGAAGTCGCGGATATCGACGAACATCACGCTTACCTCACGGCGTTCACCGGTGAAGATGTCGTCACCCTGCTCAAGTAGGCGCGCCGCTAGAGCCGGGTCGACGTAGGTGCCGAACGCCACCTGAAGTCGTTGCCGCTCAGCCAATCCCGCTTGCATCCGGTTGAACGATGCCGACAGCGCACCGAGGTCATCGTCTTGTACCACCGGCAGGCGCTGGCTGTAGTCGCCGGCCGCGACTCGTTCGGTTCCTTCGGCGAGGTCGCGGATGGGTCGCAGGGATTGTGAAAACGCCACGCCGACGGTGATCGGCAGCGCGAGGCCAAGCGTCAACGCGCAACCGATCAGGGCGGGGAGCGCAGGCCAACCCGCCGTGGCGCGATCGAATATGGCCGCCCCCATTGCACCCGCGAGAGCGAATGCGAACGCCACCGCGAGCACAGTTATGTTCGACCACGCCGCAAAGGTTGGACGAGAACGGGGCAGGGAATCACCCATCCCGGTGTCACCGGCAATGGCGACCCTAGCGGGCCGCAGCACTGCTTCGGTGAAGCTGTGCACGGCGATCAGTTGGACCGCAGTTCCAAAGGCGGCACCCAAGATTCCGTACTGGACAAGACGCGCCCCACCCGCCCCGGCGATCGCGCCGACGACAGCGAACAGTAGGGCGGCCCAAACCGCCGTGACCCCCAGCGCTCGGGCAACCACCGCCCGAGCCAAGGTGTATGTGGCGTCCAGCGCCGTCGCCCGATCAACCGCCTCGCCGGCTGCCCACCGTTCAACGAGTCGGCTCTCGCCCATGCCGGGAAGAACCACGACGAAGGTCAGTACCAACGTGGCGGCCACGGTGACCGTGGTCGCCACGACGTAACGACCAGACTCCTCGGAAGCGACAATGAGTGACGACGTCGCAAGGTAGATCGGCAACGTCACGACGAAGGTGATCGCGCAGCTCACCCACCAGTATCTCGCTCCGTACCGGTCCCACGCCCACTGCCAGATGCGATCCATGCCTGAGACTAGGCGCTTTGCTCCGGTTTGATCAGCGCTTATACGCTCGGGCTCGGAGGACCAATGGGAAGTGCTGCCCTGATCACGCAGCGACGCCGTTCGCGACGTTGACCGTTCATCCGAAAATTCGACTGCTTTCAGAAGTGCCGCGTCTCATCTCCGGATCGTACTGCGATAAGGACGTCTGCCCGTGTTTCTCGCCTCGTACCTCACTCGGCGAATTATCGTCACTGCGTGAGGCGTCGAACGGTTCTAAGGCTCCCAGTGCTGCTGGCGGCGGGAGCGACATTGACCCCAGTCCCCCGCGCTGCCGCGGACCAAACCCCCTGGTCGCGTGATCGGGCCAACCACTGGTATCGGGCGCAAGGCTGGCGCGTCGGCACCAATTACATCACCTCGAACGCCATCAACCAGCTCGAGATGTTTCAGGCCGACACTTTCGACCCCCGGCGCATCGATACCGAGCTCGGCTGGGCCCAGTCATACGGACTCAACACTGTGCGGGTCTTCCTCCACGATCAACTCTGGGCCCAAGACCATCGAGGTTTCCAAAGCCGTCTCGCGCAGTTTGTCGGCATTGCGGCCCGCCACCGGATCAAACCACTTTTTGTCTTCTTCGACTCTTGTTGGGATCCATTCCCCAAACTGGGGCGCCAGCGTGGTCCGAAGCCCGGGGTCCACAACTCCGGTTGGGTGCAAAGCCCAGGCGCTAAACACCTCGACGACCTCGACTACCGCCGCACTCTGCTCGACTATGTCACGGGCGTGCTGAGCCAATTCCGCACGGACGAACGTGTTTTGGGTTGGGACATCTGGAATGAGCCCGACAATCCCGCCGACGTGTATCGCAAGGTCGAAAGGAAAGACAAGCTGGACCGCGTCGCCGACCTGCTCTCGCTGGCGTTCGGGTGGGCACGTTCGGTCGATCCGAGTCAACCGTTAACGAGCGCCGTGTGGGACGGCGTATGGGGAGATCCCCTGAGGCGTAGCGAAATCACTGACATCCAACTGGACAACTCCGACGTGATCACCTTCCACTGCTATGACAAACCAGCAGGCTTCGAAGCGCGGATCGCCGAACTGACCCCAATGGGACGGCCGATCCTCTGCACCGAATATCTGGCGCGGTCCCTGGGCAGTACCGTCGACGGGGTGCTGCCAGTTGCCAAGCGGCACAACGTTGGTGCGATCAATTGGGGTTTGGTCGCCGGCAAGACCCAGACCTACTTTCCATGGGACTCCTGGGATCACCCGTACACGACAGCTCCGAAGCTCTGGTTTGCCGACCTACTCCTACCCGATGGACGGCCGTACCGCGATACCGAAATTCAAACGGTCAGCAAGTTGACCCGGCTCTAACGCCCGGGCTTGGCATGGCGGGCGGGACTCGAACCCGCGACCAACGGATTACCGATCCTTCGATCTTGACAGTCCCTGTTGTTGCCTGTTTCCGTTGTGCAGCAATCGGATTGACTATTTCGAACCCCGATGGAAACCGGGCGATTCCGGTAGGTTCCGGGTCATTGGCGGTGAATAAACGGTAACTGCCAGCTCGCCGATCAACATTCCACCAAGATGTCGCCACCACTATTGCGCCACCCTGCCGCCAGACTGCCGGCGTGAAGGCAACAAGCTGGGCTGTTCCGCACTGTCCACAGAGTGGCGATCTGTCCGGCTAGACCGACGACTCCGATGCGCCGCTCTCCCGCAGGTAGTTGAGGGTGTAAGCCTGGCACGTCAACCCATTGGGGTCGAGCCCGACCAGCGACAGCAAGCGCGCCCACTCGGCGGAGTCGACGAACCAGTCCCAACGAGTGATATGTCCATCTTCGTTGATCCAGAGGTAGTCGTACTCGCGGAGTTCGAATCTTGACCCGTCGGGAAACGTCCCAGCGTAGGTATCGCAGGAGGAGAAGCCCCAGTCGCCGGCTACACATTCAAATGGGCTGACTAGGCGGTAGTCCGGCATGTGCTTCCACCACATACGCCACTCTGGGGTAAGCACGTCGCCATCCGGCGCATACTTGGCCACGGCCTCCGCCACCTCGCCCGAGAACATATCGGTTATCGACTGCGGGACACCGTTGTTGAACAGCGGGCTCATCATCACGAAATCTGGGGCCATGATGTAGTTCTCGCCGAAATTGACGCGGCGACCGCGTTCGATGGGTTTCGCATAGCCTTCCCACTTTTCGAAGGCGATCTTCTCGTGTAACTTGGCGCGATCCTGATTCATGTCATTGCCTTTCGACTAGTTCAGCTCGGCGAATCTCTTCAAATACGGCCACGCGATTTCAGGTGGAATCCCGCCGCACAGCGGCGAGAGGTTGAACATCTCGCCGCCCGCGAGGCGCTGCTTCGCCTCCTCGACCGACAGAATCACGTGCGACGACGCCGTGTGGCGGAGTTCATCGATGGTCTTAGCGGTGGTGATGTTGGCCGACACCTGATTGTCGGGGTTCCATTCCGAGTAGGCCATCGCGTCGTGAAGGAGGTACTGGCCGATCTCGTCCCAGGCGGCATCGACATCGTCGGCTACGAAGCAGTTCGCCACGGTGTCTCGTTCGGGTATGAGCGCGAAGCCGGGCTCGAAACCATGGTCGCGACAGGCCTGCTCGTAGGCCTCCTGCATACCCGGCACCCCGCCGTTGGCGAGCAGGCCGAGTCCGTTGCGTCCCGCACGCCGCGCCGCTGCCAGGCTAGAACCGCCCCAACTCAGCATGGGACCTTCCGGCAGTCGCGGGCGCGGGGTCACCTTCATTCGGCGGCCACCGTGTTCGACCTCTTCGCCTGCCAACAGCCGGCGCAGCAGGCCGAGCTTCTCGTCGGCAATGTGGCCGCGATCGGACATGGACAGTCCGAAGTGGGCGTATTCCTCAGCGCGGTAGCCGATCCCGAAGACGTAGGCGGCCCGGCCCGCACTGATGTGGTCCAGGACGGAGATGTCCTCCGCCAGGCGTGCCACATCGTAGAGCGGGAGGAGGATCACCAGGTTCAGCATCAGTTGCTCGGTGCGTGCGGCGATGGCCGCGCCGAGCAGTAGTGGAGATGGGAGATAACCGTCGTCGGCGCAGTGGTGTTCACACAGGACTGCGGCGACGCAGCCACGGCTCTCAGCCCACGCCGACATCTCACTTGCTGCGGCGTACAAGTCGGTTGGCGGTCCACCTATCGCAGGCGCTCGCATGTCGAATCGAAGAGTGAACATCGTGGTGTCTAACTCCCTTGGCGCGCGTCGGTGCCCATGACTTCGCTACTGATTTGCATGATCAGCCGAACGACTTCGTTGCGTGATAAGGACTTGAAAAGTTCAAGACCCATGCGGACGTCATCGCCTGTGGCGATCGTCGGTCCATTGCCGAGGTTGGCGATGGCTTCGTCCACCACGCTCGCGGCGGTGACTGCGCCCTCGGGGATCTCGTCGAGCGATGCGAGGCGTCCGCGCTCGAATTCCAACTGGCGCAACGCTGGTGTGTCGGTAATTCCGAGTACAAGGCCTAGCACATCGACGCCCTTGTCCTGCAACTCGACCCATAAGCCTTCGGTGAACACCATGTCGAACGCTTTGGTTCCGCCGTAGGTGACCATGTTTCGGCCGCCGGCCAGCGCGGCTCCCGATGTGAAGTTCACGATGCCGCCCCTGCCCCGCTCGACCATGAGGCCTGCGAAGTGGTGGCACAGCCTCATCAGTACCAGGCAGTTACGTTGCAGCAGGGCTTCTGCTGCCGATATCGGGTTGGCTAGGAAGGGTTGGTAATTCGGGTCACCGCCTGCGCAGTACACCAGCATGCCGACCTGGAGATCCGCGGTGGCATCGATGATGTTCTGCGATGCGTCGGCGTCGGTCAGGTCGACGGCAAGCGTCCGGGTCTCAGCGTCGGTGCGTTCGCGAATGCCGGCGGCCACTTCGTCGAGCACGTGTTGGCGACGGGCAACAAGCACGACATTCACACCCTCATGTGCGAGTCGCTCGGCGAACAGCGACCCGACGCCGTCGGAAGCGCCGACGACGAGCGCCCATGGGCCGTATTTGGTCGCGAAGTCTGCGGTCATTGATCCGACACCGCTACCAGTCGCACCGAGGTGTAGGTGCGGCGCGAGATTCGCCAGCCATCGCTGGTGCGTACGACGTGATCGTCGTAGTAGCCGACAGGGTTCGCCCCTCCGCCTTCGAACAGGATCAGGGCATCGACGTAGGTCCGGACCGTCGCTGAGTCTCCGTCGATATCCACGGCATGGTTGGTCATCCGGTGCATGGTGTGTTTCGCCGCCGCGTGGACTGCCTCCATAAACGTGGCAACCTCCGCGCCTCCGGTCCACTGACCGATTTCGCCGTAATCCACGTGGGCGTCGTCAGTGAAGACCTTTGTCAGCAGCGAGTATTGGACGCTGTCGATGGCGGTGGCATAGCGCACCGTCAGTTCGACGATGTCTTCTCTGTCGCTCATGCGACGTCTCCGTTCGGATGGACTACGACTCGGGGCGGTCCCTCGGCTCGGCGGGCCTGCTCGATCGCATCCGGCACCTCGTCGAGGCCGATGATGCGGCCGACGCTCGGCATCGGGTCGAGCCGTCCCTCGACGACGGCGTCGAGCACGCCATACCAGTCCTGTGGCATCGGGCCGCCACCGAACTGCAGTGTCAATCCGTTGCGCGTTGCTTCCGTGATCCTCAGCGTGTCGCCGGTGTACCAGCCGCCGGCGCAGTAGATCCGAGACATGAACTCCGCCTCGGACACGAGCCGGTCGATGAGCCCCGGAGCCCCGACGCATTCGAACACCACGGCCGAGCCACCGAGTTTGTGTTCGGCACGGACTTCGCGAAAGACGTCGAACACCGATTGATCGGCGGGATCGACCAGCACGTGCGCGCCGAAGCCGTTGCGCGCCAGCTCGCGTCGTTCAGCATGGAAGTCGGACACGATGATCGGCTGGATGCCACGACTGGACAATGCAGCGACAGCGGAAAGGCCGACGGCCCCTGCCCCAATGACGATCGGCACTTCACCGGGCTGCACATTGGCGGCGCGCACATAGAACTCGCCGACCGCGAAGCAATCGACGACGGCGATGGCGTCACTGGATACGTCGCCCTCCACGACCCTCGCTGCCGCCTCGGGGACGACCAGTAGTTCCCCGAAACTGCCTTGCGCCTCGGGGTGTTGTCCGATGATTCGCAAGCCACCGGCGCCACCGTCCACCAATCGGATTGGCATCGATGTCACCCGAGCACCGATCGGGAAGGCGTCGCTGCACCCAGGCCCGTGGCTGATGACCTCGCCGACGAACTCGTGACCCATGACGATGTCGCGATTGGCGTCGTACAACGACCGTCCCGTCGGATCGTCGATTCCGGCGTCAGGGTTGTCCATGAAATGAACGTCCGACGCGCAGATCGCCGTGCTCAACGTTTTGAGGAGCAGATCGCCCTGTCCCGCAACCGGATCGGCGGTTTCTCGGACCGTCAGTTCGCCGCCTCGCAAAACGACTGCACGCATCCGATTCA
>NZ_JBAPMI010000250.1:0-2858 GCF_049278535.1 Mycobacterium sp.
ACGACGAACGCGGCAACGATCACCGCCCACCGTCGGCGAAACAAGCCGCCACCCGAAACAATCATTTCCTCGACCTTTCAGGGCCGCGTCCAACGCGGATGTTGGTCGTAGGCGGCCGAATCGTCCAGCCAGGATTCTCGAAAATCGCAGCTATGCAACCATTTTCGCCTGTTCTACGAACGGACGCGATCACTCATGCTGTCGAGGAACGGGACGGGCAGTGTTGCCGTCCTACTGACGGGCCGGCGCGCGTCGGGGCCTCAGGTCCTCGATGCGTTCGAGGACCTCATCGAGTGCCGTTTCGAGAGGGGCGGTGTCGCGGCGAACCTGCGCGAGCATGATGCCGCCTTCGACCGCGGCCAACAGCGCGGTCGCCAGGCGGTCGGGGTTGGCCTTGCGGCGCAGATCGCCCCGGCCCCACATGGCCTGTAAGCACGCGCGGATCGCCGCTTCCCACTGGTCGAATCCACCGGCGAGGTCAGCTCGACACTCCGGGAAGCGCTCGGCCAGGTCCCCGACCAGCGACCCGACCGGGCAGCCGCCTTCGCAGTTCTGCTGGCGATACGTGTCAACGATGAAGTCTCGCCAGGCGCGCAACCCCTCCATGCTGTCCAGCCCCCCGAGCGTTGCCAGGAGAGCGTGGATGCGGTAGGCGATGACGGCCCTGAGCAGGGATTCCTTGTCCCCGAAGTAGTAATACACCTGCGAAGGTCCAACGCCCGCGGCCTTCTGGACGTCGCCAAGACTCGTGCCGGCGACACCATGGTCGTACATCAGTTGCGCTGCTGTCGCTACGATCCGATCCCGCGTGGCCTGTCCCTTGGGGGTGAGCCGTTGCGGCTCGGTGACCGATTCGTTCGCTGCCATCACTTGTCCAGGTCTGGCAAGATCCGTCGCTGCGGGCCCCGCTGACCTGATCCCCCTTCCGATTCGTCTGATCCTGTCCGCCGTTCTGCACGGACCTGCTCGCGGCAGCCCGGAACTCAGAACAGCTTCAACATGACATAATTGTGAAGTATACACTACATAAAGTGGTTGGGGTATCGAATGCCGCTGCTGGATATTGCTTCGCCGAGGTGCTTCTCGTCGTTATGGACAGTCATCGAAAAACACGTCGCTACAGGGTAATAAAGCTAAGCAATGGCCACCTACGCCAGACGACCCGGCATTTGACATCAGCGAGCTTAAGCACGATTATGTAGTAGTTACTCTAAATTAGAGGAACGCTGATGAGGCCTCCGATACAGAAGTGACGAAGCCGGGTGACCAGCTCGTGCCGGCGCGAAGTCTCTATCGAAAGGAAATGACAGCATGGCTGCGAGACCGTTCAAGGCGGTTCTGATCACTGGCGCCAACGTTGGGCTCGGCAAGGAGGTCGCGCGCCAACTCGCTGTTGCCGGCGATTTCGACAGGATCTATCTGGCGTGTCGCAACACCGACAGCGGGCGGTCTGCGGCCGCCGAGCTGGAGCACATCACGGGCAGGTCCATCTTCACGGTAGTGCGAATGGACCTGACCGATTTGGACTCGGTGAGGTCAGCGCTGAGCACGTTGGATGGCGAACTGCATTCGGTCGTCATGAACGCCGGCGGCACGGGTGGCCCAACACCGTTGGCGCTCACCGCTGATGGCGTCACGCATGTCTTCGGTTCCAATGTGTTGGGCCACGTCGTACTGCTCGAGAATCTCCTCGCCGCTGGGGCATTGATCAGCACCGCGGTACTCGTGGGCAGCGAAGCCGCGCGTGGTGTTCGCATGATGCGGATGCCGCGGCCCACCTTCACGGACCACTCGGTGGAGGAGTTCGCCAGCGTCATCGATGGTTCGTTCTTCAAGAAGCACAAATTCAACACGTTCCTCGCCTACGGGCAGGTGAAATACCTTGGTGCGTTGTGGATGTCGGCTCTGGCGCGAAAGCACCCCGACCTGCGGCTGCTCACCGTGAGCCCCGGCAACACCGCGGGAACGGACGCATTGCGCGACATGGGCGTCGTCACTCGGGCCATGATGAATCACGTCATGTTGCCCTATGTCCTTCCCGCTCTGGGGGTCGGACACCAGTTGGAGAAGGGCGCCCAGCGGCTGGTCGATGGAGTCACCGACGAACAGTTGCGCAGCGGGGTGTTTTACGCCAGCCGACCAGGCGCCCTCACAGGGGCCCTCGTGGATCAGTCGGTGATCGTCGCCGACTTCAAAGACCCGGCAATACAACAGCATGCCGACGAAGCCATTCACCGCTTCGCGAAGAAGTCACGCTCACACCAAGAACCGCCTTCTCGCGCTATCGGTGCGGATGGCGCGTCGTCTGGTCCCACAGCAAGAGGGCTGTCATGACAAGCGCCGCTACCATCACCGTTCAAGAGGCAGCATCGCTGTCCAGCGATGAGCGCGGCCTGGTGGTGGTGTCGACGTTGCGTGCCAACGGCACGATCCAGTCGTCGCTTGTCAACGCCGGCGTCCTGGCGCATCCCGCGACCGGGGAGACCATCTTGGCCTTGGTCGCGTCAGGTCCTGTCAAGCTCGCGAACCTGCGGGCTCGACCCCAGGTCACGGCCACCTTCCGCAACGGTTGGCAGTGGGCGGCGGTCGAAGGGCGCGCCGAGCTTGCCGGACCCGACGACCACCAACCATGGCTAGATGCCGAAGGGCTACGGCTTTTGCTCCGAGCGATTTTCGCCGCAGCCGGCGGTGAACACGACGACTGGGACGAGTATGACCGGGAGATGGCCGGGCAGCGCCGGGCAGCGGTGCTTATCCGCCCCGACCGGGTCTACAGCAACTGATGGCCCTGCACAGCAAGGGGTTTCGGGGTCTCGCCATGTCACCGCCTGGTCATGGCTATTCGCGGTGCTCGACGT
>NZ_JBAPMI010000251.1:0-2531 GCF_049278535.1 Mycobacterium sp.
GCGCATCTTCGGTGTGATAGTCGGTGATGTAACCCTCCCGCTTGAGGATCTCGGCGATGTTGGCCTTGATCTTCGAATGCGGCAGCGTCACCTCATCGTGGTACGCCGAATTGGCGTTGCGCAGACGTGTCAAAAAGTCTGCGATCGGATCCGTCATTGTCATGACAGCGGTGTCGCCTTCCTCGCAGTGGTTCCCCAGACGGGCCTGCTGCGCACCTGTTCTCTGAGTTGGTCTGGTATCTGGTCGTCGTTAGCCGGTGTTACCAGCTGCTCTTCTGCACGCCGGGCAATTCACCCGCGTGCGCCATCTCGCGCAGGCAGATCCTGCACAGCCCGAACTTGCGATAAACCGCATGCGGGCGGCCGCACTTGTTGCAGCGCGTGTACGCGCGCACCGCGAACTTCGGCTTCCGCCGACTCTTGTTGATCAGTGCCTTCTTCGCCATCTGGTCAGTTCTCCTTGAACGGAAAGCCGAGGCCGCGCAACAGCGCTCGGCCCTCGTCGTCGTTGGTCGCCGAGGTGACGACGGTGATGTCCATGCCGCGGGGGCGGTCGATCTTGTCCACATCGATCTCGTGGAACACCGACTGCTCACTCAGCCCAAAGGTGTAGTTGCCCGAACCGTCGAACTGCTTGGGCGACAGACCGCGAAAGTCGCGGATACGCGGCAACGCGATCGAGGTGAGCCGGTCGAGAAACTCCCACATCCGGTCGCCGCGCAGGGTCACCCGCGCTCCGATCGGCATGCCCTCACGCAGCTTGAACTGTGCGATCGACTTACGGGCCTTGCGGATTTCCGGCCGCTGTCCGGTGATCAGCGCCAGGTCCTGGACCGCGCCGTTGATCAGCTTGGCGTCGCGGGCGGCGTCGCCGACGCCCATGTTCACCACCACCTTCACCACCCCCGGGATCTGCATGACGTTGGCGTAGCCGAACTCCTTGTTCAGCGCGTCACGGATCTCTTCGCGGTAGCGCGTCTTCAGCCTGGGCTGAACCTTCTCAGTAGTTGTCATGCCCTCAGATGTCCTTGCCATTGCGCTTGGAGATGCGAACCCGCTTGCCGGTGTCCTCGTCGACCCGGTAGCCGATCCGAGCGGGCTTGCCATCGGAGTCGACCACCATCACGTTGGAGACGTGGATCGCGGCTTCCTGCGTGACGATCCCGCCCGACTGCGCACCGCGCTGGTTGGTCGAGATCGCGGTGTGCTTCTTGATCCGGTTGACGCCCTCGACGAGCACCTTGTTACGGGCCGGGTAGGCCTGAATCACTTTGCCTTTGGCGCCCTTGTCCTTGCCCGAGATGACGAGGACGGTATCGCCCTTGTGCACCTTCATTTACAGCACCTCCGGGGCCAGCGAGACGATCTTCATGAAGCGCTTCTCCCGCAGTTCGCGGCCGACCGGGCCGAAGATGCGAGTTCCACGCGGGTCGTTGTCGGGCTTGATGATCACCGCGGCGTTCTCGTCGAACTTGATGTAGCTACCGTCCGGACGGCGGCGCTCCTTGACGGTGCGCACCACCACGGCCTTCACCACCTCACCACGTTTGACGTTGCCGCCGGGGATGGCCTCTTTGACCGTCGCCACGATGACGTCGCCGATGCCGGCGTATCGCCGCGACGAGCCGCCGAGCACGCGGATGCACAGGATCTCCCTGGCGCCCGTGTTGTCGGCCACCTTCAGCCGCGATTCCTGCTGAATCACTCGATCTCCTGACCTGGTTCACGTATGCACGCCCACGCGTGGACCGGCTGGAGGACGCTGGAGTGCATGGTCCACCAGACCTGTCGTGCATGGTCTTCGTCACCGATAGGCACGCAGGGCTGACGGTAGAGCTTTTGAGATGCCAGCCGAGGTCTGCCCACGACAACCCCTAGAGTCTAGGTGAAGACCTGCTCAGAGCCAAATTCCTGGTCGAGGCCCGTTACCGGTGGCCGGAGGCGGCGATAAGGGCCTGACGTTCCGCGTGCTGGTGGACGTTTCAGCCAAGGCGCTGACTGCCGTGTTGGCCCTTTGAACAGCATAAACGTCTGTCGATGCGCTTCCCCGGAATTAGACTTCTGCGGTGTTCTCGGAGACGCGCTATGCGATGAACGGGGACTTGCGCGTCGCCTATCGCACGTCACGTGAAGGCCCCCGTGACATCGTGTTCATACCGAACTGGTTCACCTGCTGTGACACCCTGCCGGAGCTGCCGTCCGTTCAAGGGTGGGTCGAGGCGATGACATCGGCGAGTGCGAGGTCCGCGGCGACGACATCGGTGGGATCGGTGTGCACATCGGCGCGCGCGTGAGCGCACTGGGAGGGCCGAACGACTTGCTCGTGTCAAGCACGCTGCGCGATTTGGTGATCGGGTCAGGGTTGGAATTCGAGGACTGCGGCACTCACACGCTCAAGGGCGTACCCGGTGAGTGGCGTCTGTTCGCCGTCGCCTCTGCGTAAACCCTTGGCCTGCTGTCAGAATGGCGGTGGTTCGTCGTCGCTGTCGGTGCAGGGTGGGGCTGGTCCGAGGTAGCTTATCGACTCGGCG
>NZ_JBAPMI010000252.1:0-12349 GCF_049278535.1 Mycobacterium sp.
GAGACCCAGGCGAGGGTGGTGAGGTGAAGGGGTGCCTCGGCGAACAAGGTTGCCTGACGGGTGAGCAGTTCGATCAGCTGCTCTCGCAGGGGAACTGAGCTCGGAAGCGGCGGGGTGACCTGGGGCAGGAGTCGCTCGAAGGTGGCGGCGAGAAGGTGGGAGGAACTGGTGAAGTGGCGGTAGAGGGTGGTTCGTGCGACCTTCGAGGCCTTGGTGACCGCCTCGATCGTGACCGCCTCGACTCCGCCGGTACTGAGCAGGTGAGCGGCGGCGTCGAGCAGTCGGGTCCGTGACCGCGCCCGACGCGGATCGGCGTCGTCGCCGTCGGGCAACACATGTTCGCTCAACGCCGTTTCCGTCGCCGGGATTGTCTGGTCATTACGACTCTCACCACGTTATGGTACCAACGGTAGCGTAGCGATACTGGTCATCCCTAGCCGCGGCTGAACGTGACAGTGTCACCGCTCTGACAGCCCTAAGCACGCGAAAGGCTGCGGACCGCCGATGACGACAACCGAATCGATCAGGCACGATTTCCTCACCGGGAGACTCGGCCGACGCGAGATCATCCTTGACTGCACCGCGACGATCGCCACGAGCGGTGGATATGACGCCGTGAAGATGCGCGCCATCGCCGATCGTGCGGGCATGGCAGTCGGCACCCTGTATCGCTACTTTCCGTCGAAGCCGCACGTGCTGATCGCCGTCCTCGCGCGTGAGTTCGAACGTATTGGCGCTGAACGAGATTGGACGGTCACAGCGGGATCGCCGCGCCTGCGGGTGGAGCAGTTGAACACCCGACTATGCCAGGAATGGCGCGCTCGGCCGGCCCTGACCGAGGCCGTGACCCGCGCATTCGTCGTCGCCGATGGCAGCGCGAGCGCCGAGGTGGCCCGCGCGGCGGGGGTCATCGAGCACCTGATCGGGCTGGCGATCGCCGGTGAGGAGCCGAGCCCGACACAACACCGAGTTGCCGCCCTGGTCGGCGATATCTGGCTGGCCAGCCTGATCGCGTGGGTCCGGCACGGCGCCTCCACCGAAGACGTCGCGATCGGACTGGAGCGCAGCATCGCGTTGATAGTCCACGACGAGAGGTAGCCGGGCCAACCCGATCCACACGAAACAACACTATTAGTAGCGCACCGATACTGATGGTATCGTTACGAATCAGATCGAGGTAGAGAGGTCTCATGATCACCCAGTGGATCGAAGCCTGCGAGGTCCAGCGCGTCAGCTTGGTTGGCGGCCTGGTACTCACCATGGCCGACTACAACGAGCTGGTCGTTACCCGACCACTGCGCTTGTCGCTTCCTGCGGTGGGGGCACACCCGGCCGAAGACGTGATGGTCGACCCGAATGACGTACCGAATCATCAGCGCCCGTTGTTGAATTTCGCCGGTAGCGTCTGCACGCTCGCCACCTGCGAGGACGACGGCACGCTGCGTGTCGAGTTCTCCAACGGCTACGGCTTCACCGTGGCCGCCGACGAGTGCTTCGCGGCGTGGGAGTTGTACGGCAAGCGCCACGGTTACATGGCTTGTCTACCCGGTGGCCGGGTCCGCGTCGTCCGCCACGACATGCCCGCGGACGACCTGGTGTCCGAGCGCCCTGCGGTGCGCCCTTGAGCGTCGACGGCCACGAAGCGGACCCGCCCGACGCCGCCGCCACCCGGGTGCGTGAACGCACCATTTCGGCTGCCAAGACCTCCGGGGAGTACAGCGAGCGCCTCGGCGCGTTGGCCCGATTCACCGTGCGACACAAGGCGTTGGTGATCGGCGCCTGGGTCGGACTGGCGGTGGTCCTGGCCCTGCTGTTCCCGCAACTGGAAACGGTGGTGCAGAAACAATCCGTCCAGCTGATCCCCCGCGACGTGGCGTCTTTTCAAACCCTCGACCGAATGAGCGAGGCCTTCGGCGAGCAGGGCTCCAAGACCATGCTCTTCGTCGCGATGGAGGACCCGGCAGGCCTGACCCCCTCGGCGCGCACGCAGTACACGGATCTGGTGTCGCGGCTGCGCGCCGACACCACGCACGTTCTGCTGGTTCAAGACCTGCTGGCCGACCCGGTGACCGCCACCCAGGCACTCAGCCAGGACGGCAAGGCCTGGTATCTGCCGGTGGGGGTGGCCGGCACGCTCGGTGACCCCGCCGCCGCCGAATCGGTCACCGCGGTCCGCGCGATCGCCGCCGACGCGTTCGCCGGATCGTCGACGACGGTACGGGTGACCGGGCCGCCGTCGACGTTCAGCGATCAGATCGCCGAGGCCGAACACGATCTGCTGTTCATCTCCATCGCCACCGCCGGGTTGATCGCGCTGATCCTGCTCATCGTCTACCGGTCGGTGTTCACCGCGCTGTTGCCTCTGCTGGTGATCGGCATCAGTCTGGCGGTGGGGCGCGGAGTGCTGTCCGTACTCGGCGAGTTGGGTATGCCGGTCTCGCAGTTCACCGTGGCCTTCATGACGGCGATCCTGCTGGGCGCCGGCACCGATTACACCGTCTTCCTGATCAGCCGCTACCACGAACAGCGCAGGGCGCAGGTCGCCCCCGATCAGGCGGTGGAGCACGCCACCGCCAGCATCGGCCGCGTCATCCTGGCCTCGGCCGCCACGGTCGCGTTGGCGTTCGCCGCGATGGTGTTCGCCAACTTGAGCGTGTTCGCCGGGATGGGACCGGCCTGCGCGGTCGCCGTCCTGGTCGGGTTCGTGGCGACCGTGACGTTGTTGCCGCCGGTGCTGTCGCTGGCCGCGAAACGCGGTATCGGCGAACCCAAGTCCGACCGCACCCGGCGGTACTGGAACTCCGTGGCCGTGGCGGTGGTGCGCAAGCCGGTGCCGCTGCTGCTGGTCAGCCTGGCCATCCTGCTGGCACTCTCAGCGGTCGCCACGACGATGACGTTGAGTTACGACGACCGCAAGGGACAACCCGCCACCACCGCCAGCAACGAGGGTTATCAGCTGTTGGACCGGCACTTCCGCACCGACGTCGTCATCTCCGAATTCCTCGTCGTGGAGTCTCCCACCGACATGCGCACCGGCAAGGGACTGGCCGACCTCGACGAGATGGCCTCGCGCATCGCGCAGGTCCCCGGGGTGACGAAGGTGTCCGGGGTCACCCGACCCGCGGGAGCCCGCCTGGAGCAGGCCCAACTGGGGTGGCAGAACGGACAAATCGGCGACAAGATGGCCGGCGCGGTGGACGACGGCAACGCCCGCAAGGATGACCTGGCCAAGCTCACCGGCGGCGCGGACCAACTCGCCGGTGGCCTCGCCCAACTCGACACCACCCTGCGGACCGCGCTGACCCCGCTGACCGGAATCCTCGATCAGGCCCAGAGCGCAGGGCGGAAGGTGGACCAGTTTCGGCCCCTGTTGAGCCAACTCTCGGCGACCGCACCCGCGGTCGACCAGGCGCTGCGTTCGGGACCGGGGTTGCGCCCGCTCGCCGAGCAGGCCGATGGTGCCATCGCCACCATCGACCCGCTGGTGGGCGCGCTGAACACCTCGCCGTGGTGCGCGACCACACCGCAGTGCGCCCAGATCCGCGACCAGGTCCAGGTCCTCACGACGCTGCGCAACGCCGGGTTCTTCACCCAGGTCGCCGGGCTCGGGGACACCGTCGGCCAGAACGCATCCGTGGCCGACACCCTGGCCGGCGTCCAGACCGCAGTCACCTCGCTGGACAAGGCGTTCGGCGCGCTCGGTGACCCCGCCAACCTGGCCGGTAACGTCCGCCGACTCCAAGACGGCATCGGCCAACTCGCCTCGGGCGCCCAAGCCCTGGCCACCGGCGTGCACACCCTGGCCGACAGCAACATCGACATGCTTAGCGGGATGAGCCAGATCGCCACCCAGCTGCAGAACTCGGCGCGCGCCAGCACCGGCTCCGACACCTCCAGCGGCTTTTTTCTGCCGCCCAACGCCTTCGAGAACCGCCAGTTCGCCGACGTCGCCAAACAGTTCCTCTCCCGCGACGGCAAGACCGCCCGATTCCTCGTGGAATCCAGCAACGACCCCTACAGCGCCGAGGCCATGGACTTGTCCCACCAGATGGTCGCCGTCGCCGAGGCAGCCAGACCCAACACCTCCCTGGCGCAAGCCCGCATCTCGGTTGCCGGGTTCCCGGCGGTCAACTCCGACATTCAGCGCCTCCTGACCGCCGACTTCATCCAGCTGGCCGCCTCCACCCTGCTCATCGTGGGCCTGATCCTGGTGCTGCTGCTGCGCGCACTGCTCGCCCCGCTCTACCTGCTGGGCACCGTGGTGCTCAACTACACTGCCTCGCTGGGCATTGGAGTCTTGGTCTTCCAGTGGGGACTCGGTGGTGAAATCGCTTGGCCCGTACCGCTATTGGCGTTCATCATCCTGGTCGCGGTGGGCGCCGACTACAACATGCTCCTGGTGTCGCGGCTCAAGGAGGAATCCACCCGCAACATCCGCGTCGGGGTCCTACGCACCGTGGCCAGCACCGGGTCGGTGATCACCTCGGCCGGCATCATCTTCGCGGTCAGCATGTTGGGCCTGATGGTCGGCTCCATCGCCATCATGATCCAAGCCGGATTCATCATCGGCTGCGGTCTGCTGCTGGACACCTTCGTCGTGCGCACCCTCACCGTCCCCGCCATCGCCGTCCTGCTCCGCGAGGCCAGCTGGTGGCCCCACCGCCCCACCACCCCCCAGAGACGGACCTCATGAACGACCGCGTTGCCTGTGCTCACTCGTCCCGACCTACCGCAGCAGGCGATGTCCGTGTGGGGTCGACGCGGACATCGCTGCGGCGGAACCGGCGTCCACGAGCCGTCCATGTAGCCCTGCTGGCCATCGCTGTGGGCATCGGGGTCGCGACCGCGCCCACTGCGGTCGCCGATGAGGCCGGCTACCTCCAGCGACTTCAGAGCAGGCTGGCGTATCTGACAGCTCAACAACTGCTGACCGAGGGCTACAAGGTGTGCCAGCTGACCCACAGCGGCCATCCATCCTCTGACGCCATTGAGATGGTCTCGAAGGACTTGGCGATATCAGTACCGGCCGCCGTTGAGATCATCGTCGCCGCCGGAGGGGAACTCGGCTGCTGACAGCGGGCCGGGGAACTGCTGCGTGGAAAAGCAAAGCTTCTCGAGAGCTGACGTGGTGGTAGTCCACCACCGCTCGACATGTCGGATGAGTGATGCGCGGCGAAATAGTCAGTGCAGCAACGATTTTGGACACGTAGCCAGCCGACGGCGCAGAAACTCTACAGACTGAACACGTCACCGAACTGGCCGCGTCGCCCAAGCGTGGGCAGCGTGCCCGAGCGGTGCAGTGGCGCGGTCTAGAGAGTGCAGCGGTCGAGGAAGTCGGTGACCGCGGCGGTGAAGGCGTCGTTGTCGTCCCCGGCGATCATGTGACCGGTGCCGGACACGTCGACGGTTTCGGCGTGCGGGACCAGGTGGGTGAACTCCTCGACGGTGGCCTGGGAGACCACGTCGGACAGCAGCCCGCGGACGAGAAGTGTTGGGGCGGTGACGCGTCGGGCTCCGTCAATCAGCAGATGGCTGATCGCGTCGAACTGCTCGGTGCCCGCGGCCGCGCCGTCGCGCAGGAAGTCGAAGTTGGAGTGGACGAACGCCGGGTCCCATCGCCACACCCAGCGACCGTCGGGACGCTGCCTAAGCACCTTGTGCAGGCCGTCGAGGTTCTCGGGGCGCGCGCGATGCGGGTTGTAGGCGGCGATCACCTCGGCGGCATCGCCGAGGGTGGCGAAGCCGTCGGGGTGGGCGGCCATGAACGTCACGACGCGACGGGCACCCTCGAACTCCAACCGCGGGGTGACGTCGACCAGGATCACCGCCGCCCACGACGCCCCGGATGCGAGCAGGTGCGCGCCCAGGGCGGTCATTCCCCCCAGCGATGCGCCGACGACGGCGGGCGGGGTATTGGCGCTGAAGTGGTCACGGACGGCGAGCAGGTCGGTGGCGAGTCGCTCGACGTCGTAGCGCCCGGCCGGATCCCAGTCGCTGTCGCCGTGACCGCGGGTGTCATAGGCCACCACCGAGTATCCGCGCGACTGGAGCCGGCGCGCTGAGGTGGTCCACGCGTGCCGGTTCTGACCGCCGCCGTGCAGGAGGAACACGACGGGACGATCACCGTCGTGGGGGTAGTACTCGGCGGCAAGGGTGATCCCGTCTCCGGTCCGGACCCGATGCTGCACGACCGAAGTCACGATGCGTTGCCTGCGGTGCTCACGATCGTGACGGTGCCCTGCGCGGCGCATACGGCCTTGTCGCCGTTGGTGATGTCGATGCGCGCCACCCCGCTGCGTTTGCCCAGCGACACGATGTCGGCAATGGCGACGCACACCCCGCTGGACACGGGTCTGAGCAGGTTCAACTTGAACTCGGTGGTCGCGACCCACGATCCCGCCGGAATGACGGGGTAGAACACCACCCCGAGACAATGGTCGACCATCGCCGACAAACACCCGCCGTGCAGATTGCCGAACGGGGTCAGCAGGTCCTCGCGGGTATCCATCTCCGCCACCAGCCGACCCGCGGTGAGTGCGGTGTGTCGAAAATTCAGGAACGTCGACAGTCCGCCCGCCGTGTTCGCCGCGTGGAGCAGCTGGTCGGCGATCTGCGCGTCGAAGTGCGCGAACGTCGTGGTCACCATCGTCTGTCAATCCTCGCCTTCTCTGTCATCGGCCGACGGTCGTGCTCCAGCGAAACGCTCGAGCATGTCACCGAACGCGCCGAGGTCGCCGTGGGCGGCGAAGTGCTCGACGTCCACGGCAACGAACATCGCCGTGGCGGTGAAGCGCACGATGCCGTCCTGCCCGATCCCGGTCGCACTGACGTGCAGGGCTCGCCCCTCGCGGCTGTCGACGCGCGCGACGATGCGGTGGGGGTGATGCAACGGCACCGGCACGCGGTAGCCGACGGCCAGGTTGCGGGTGACCGCCGGGGTTCCGACGATCCACAGGGTGAAGCCGAACAAGTCGTCGCACGCCGCGGCGATCGCACCTCCGTGCGCGAGACCCGGTGCCCCGCCGTGCCGTTCGTCGAAAACCAGGTCGGTGTAGACCTGCTGCCCGGATCGGAACACCTCCATCTGCAGGCCGTGGGGATTGTCGGGGCCGCACCCCATACAGGTGGGAGTGTGCGGCGGCAACCGCACCGGCTCACCGCTCAGCGCCTCGCTCACGGAGTGCTCGATTCTGTAGACGTGTCAATCTGCGATCCGACCGCGGTGATCGCCGACAGCGCCATCGCGGCCTGGCTGGTGCCGAAGACCAGTGCCACCGACAGGCACGACACCCCCAGCGTCCACTTCGGGCTGCCCGTGGGATTGCGGGTGGCCTGCGCGGGAAGGGACGGATCGTCGAGGCCGTCGGACAGGGGCACGGGCTAGACCGGTGCGGCCCACATGATGGGCAGCGACGTAAAGCCCCGGATCGGCCCGGACCGCAGACGACGCGCAGACTCCAGGTCGACCTCCCAGTCGGGCACTTTGTCCAGCAACGCATTCAGGGCGGTCCGAGCCTCCATCCGCGCCAGTGCCGCACCCAGGCAGAAGTGGACACCGCGACCGAAGGCCACCTGGTGTTCGCAGGTGCGATCGATGTCGAACACGTCCGGATCGGGGAAGACACGCTCGTCGCGGTTGGCCGAGCCGAACAGCAGCAGCACCTTCTCTCCGCGGCGCATCGTCGTGTCGTGAAGAACGACGTCACGGGTCAGGGTTCGCGAAAGCCCCTGCGCGGGTGAGTCATAACGCAACAACTCCTCCACCGCCGGTACCAGCAGCGTGCGATCGGCGACCAGTCGGCGACGTGCCTGTCGATGCTGGGCCAGCACGACCGCGGCGTTCCCCAGCAGGTTGGTGGTGGTCTCGTAGCCCGCGACCAGCAGCAGCGCGCAAAAGCCGAGGACCTCCTCGTCGGTGAGCCCGACCCCGTCCACGGTGGCGTTCGCCAACGCCGACATCAGGTCCTCGCGGGGATTGTGGCGGCGGTCGGCGAGGAAATCGGTGAAGTAAGCGTAGATCGACGCGGCCGCGGCCAGCGCGTCGCTGGTGTGACCGTGGGTGACGTCGACCTGCACCAGCTGGCTCGACCACGATCGGAACTGATCATGATCGGTGGCGGGAACGCCCAACAGATCGGCGATCACCGCGGCGGGCAGGATGGCGGCGAAGTCGGTCACGAAATCGGCCGACCCCGACCCCTCGTCGAGGCGTTCGAACAACTCCGCCGCCATCCGCGTGATGGTGGTCTGAAGGCCGGTGACCCTGCGGGGGGTAAACGCCCGGCTCACCAGGGCGCGCAGCTGGTCGTGTCGGGGCGGGTCCATCACGATCATCATCGGCAGAAACGACCCGATGAAGTCCGATCCCGGCGGGGTGGGGAAGATCCCGTCCACCGAGGAGTAGGTGCCGTGATCCAAGGCCGCGGCTTGGACGTCGGCGTGCCGGCTCAACACCCAGGTGTGCGAATCCTGCGCGCGGTATACCGGAGCCGCGTCGCGCAACACGCGGTACGTCGGATAGGGGTCTTCGAGTATCGAGGCGTCGAACGGGTCATACCGCATGGGCACCGCGACCACGAGGACCTCCCACCGCCATGAAGCAAGGGTTTAGACTCGGAGTCTAAACTTGAAGAACGGGATTGGGCAATGCGCAAGATTCCACGTCAGATCGCTGACCGGCTCCCCGCAGCGGCGGACCTGTTCGCCGAAAAAGGGCTCAACGACTCCAAGATCGAGGACGTCGCCGCGGTGACCGGCGTGCCGAAAGCGACGCTGTATTACTACTTCACGGGCAAGGAGGAGATCCTCGCGTATCTACTCGAAGACCTCCTCACCGACATCGCCGATGCTGTGGCGGCGATCGTGCACACCGACGGCACCGGTGCCGAACGCCTCGAACTCGTCATCGGCGCACAACTGCGGGCGATGGCGCAGCGGCCAGCGGTCTGTCGGGCACTCATCGGCGAACTGGGACGCGCGGCCCGGATGCCGGTCATCGCCGAGATGATCAACACCGCCTACCAGCAACCCGTCGAAGCACTGCTGGTCGCAGGCGCCCGCGACGGATCCCTTGTCGCCCAGCCAGATCCACGATCCGCCTCCATGGCGCTGTTCGGCGCGGTCACGATAAACGCCCTCATGTACCTGGTCGCAGACCAGCCTCTCGACGAGACGGTGGTCGCCGGAACCCTTAGAGCCGTCATGTTCGACGGACTACGCCCGCGCCGAGGAGACCGAGCATGAGCACTTACGGCCTCTCGGTCCTCGGCGCGGATCTGCCGTCGTTGGCCCGGACCGCCCAGGCCGCCGACGCGGCCGGGTTCGACGCCGCCTGGGCCTCGGAGTTCTACTCCCGCTCTGGGTCCATCTCCATGGCCGCGATGGCCAACAGCACACAGAACTGCCGGATCGGGTCCTCCATTCTCTACGGGATCGGACGAAGCCCCCTGGTGCTGGCCACCGAAGCACGCGACCTCGACGAACTCTCCGACGGACGACTGGTACTCGGCATCGGCAACGGCACCAAACGGATGATGAGCGACTGGCACGGCGTATCCGACACCGCCGCACCCGCGCTGCGCATGGAAGAACTCGTCGGTCTGCTGCGCCGCATCTGGAACCTGCACGACGGCCCGATCCACCACGACGGCCGCTTCTACACGATGCACCTCACCCCCACCGGTGAGGTACAACCACCCAGCCGCGCGATCCCGATCATCACCGCCGGTGTGCGCCCCCGGATGTGCGAGACAGCCGGGCGGGTGGCCGACGGCCTGGCCGGCCACCCCCTGTTCACCACCACCTACGTCCAGGAGATCGTCCGCCCCGCCATCGCCAAGGGCGCCGCGCACGCCGACCGCGACCCCCGTGACGTCGAAGTCGTCTCCATGGTCATGTGCGCCATCCACGACGACGCCGAGGTCGCCAGACGTGAACTGGCGCAACAGATCGCGTTCTACGCTTCGGTCAAGTCCTACGAAACCGTGCTCGACGTGAACGGCTTCGCCACCGAGGGCAGAGCCATCCGGGAAGCCTTCGCCCGACGCGACTTCCCCACGATGTTCGCCGCGGTGTCCGAGGAGATGATCGACACCATGGGCGTCGCCGGAACCGCCGACGACGTCCGCGTCGGGCTCACGCGCTACGAAGGCGTTCTCGACCACATCATGCTGTACTCACCATCGGTGGGCATCGCCCCCGAACGCGTGCAGCAGAACCTCGAAAGCCTCATCAGGGAATGCTCACCACGCAGGATTGCTCACGCCGCGCAATAGTGCTCACTCGACGCACGCCGTCGCGCCTTCGATGTTCACAACGGCCCGCTTCCCTGAATCCTGAAGCACTTGGCTGCAGGTGTCGGTCACTCCCGGCAACGACGAAAGCGATGACCATCACCAGGTGCGGTGACGAGCGACATGGGGTGCACCGAAGCCCACTTACCTCTCACCAAAGCAGCGGGAAGACTCTTGAGCATCAGAGGCTCAGGTCATAACCGCGATCGCGTTCCCGGCCGCGGTCACGGTCTAGTCCGCGGCTGCGGTCCAACGTCCGATCTCGTTGGGCGCGTTGACTTTTCTGATAGTCGACGTGCCGTCGGGTGACCGCCGAGTGGTGTTCGGCGACCAGGTTGGCCACCAGCTCGGGCAGGAGTTCGGCCGGGGTGTCGGCGGCGGTGCGGTGGGCGGTGCGGGCGGGTTCGTCGCGCCCGACGATCTGCCGCATCATCCGGGCGGCCTGGACGGCCCCACCGCGCTGGGCGACGTGCACCCCTGCCTCGTCGGGTGCCGGGTGGTCGCGGTGGTGGTCGGCTTCGGTGATCGTGCGTTCGTAGAGGTAGACCTCGTTGGTGTCGCGGCCGCGGGTCATCGCCACGTAGGCCAGGTTGCGGGTGGTGGTGTCACCGATGACGGCGCGACAGCTGTCGGCGGTGACCCCTTGGGCCGAGTGCACGGTGATCGCGTGGCCGAGCTGCACCTGCTTTTTGAGGTAGTCGCCCTCGAGGACCGTGACCGCGCCGTCGCCGAGTCGTCGGGCGGCGATGCGCGGATGATCGGGGGTGTCGTCGACTTTGAGGACCTGCCAGCGCTGCCCGTTACGGACCGGAGCCTCGGGCAGGCGCTGGGTGACGTCGGCCCGGTCGCGCACCTCGATGGTCGCGTCGTTGAGTCGGGTCAGGACGACGTCCCCCACCCCGACCTGGTGTCCGCGCGCGGCGGTGACGGTGGTGGTGTCGCGGCCCGTACGGGTCCGCTGTTCGGTGATCTGGTCGTGGATGCGCCGGTTGAGGGCGTCGGTGGTCTCGGTGGTGTCGGCGATCAGCAAGGCGTCCCGGCCGGCGGTGACGTCGCCCTGGTGGGCTTCGAGGGCGTCGGCGGCCATGGTGACCTGATCCCCACAGTGAAGGCGGTCGTGGTCGCGGTACCAGCCCACGGCGCGGCGCACCGGCGCCGGCCCACCCTGGCCCAACGCCAACGACGCCGACCGCTCACCGGGGTCGTGCATGCGCCACACCTCCGACAACCGTTGAGCCCAGGGCAGCTCCTCGCACAGTTGGGTGAACATCCCTCCACGGGCCTTCACCGGCGCCAACTGATGCGGGTCACCGACCATCACCGTCTTCACCCCCGCGGTGGTCGTGTGGGTGAGCAGAGCACGCCACTGATGGGTGCCGACCATCCCGGCTTCGTCGACCACCACCACGTCGAACGGACCCAACGTCAGCCGCCCGTCGGCCAACCGCGCCAGCGCGGCGTGCATCGTGAACCCCTCGCTCGCAGCACCTTCGGCGACGGCGACGTCCACGGCCTTCCCAGTCGGTGCGATCACGATCACCGTCCCCCGACGCTGGCGTTCCACCAAGGCCCGCAAGGCGCGCATCGAGGTGGTCTTGCCCGCCCCCGCCGGCGCCGACAACGGCTGCACCAGCTGGGGGCTGGCCGCGATCGCGGTCACCGCGGCGTGCTGCTGCGCGGAGAGCCCCAACGCCTCCGGGGTGTCGAACTCGCGGACCCAGCACGCGTTGCGCAGGCTGGTCTCGTCGACCATGTCGAACACCCGCCGTTCCTCGACCAGGATCAGGTCCACGGTGAACCGTTCGGTGCCTTCGCGTTGATGCGCCAACCGCGGCCCGGTCAACCGCATGGCGACTGCGTCGACGCACTCCTCGATGACCTGGCGCGGCATCACCACATCCCCTGCGGAGCCGTCCACGCCACCCTCCGCCGCGGCCACGCCAGGGTTGTCGGCCATCAGGGGAAGCTGCGCGCCGATCACCTCGACCAGGTCCGCGCGGGTCAACGCGGCCTTGTCCGCCCGCGCGGCCATCGCCGCCACCGCCTGACGGTCGACC
>NZ_JBAPMI010000253.1:0-4950 GCF_049278535.1 Mycobacterium sp.
CTCGAATACGCCGCCATGGGTTTGCGCGCCATCAACATTCAGCCCGGCGGGGTGTCGACGGCGTTGGCGCTGAACACTCTCGACAAGATGCCGGACGGCTACAACATCGGGTTGTGGGCCAAGCAAACTCCCCTTCTCCACGGCTCTGACGGAGGTGTTCTGGGTGATCCGAGCAAGGTCGCATCAGTAATTGCCATGGCGGCTTCCGATGATGGTGCGTTCCTGACCGGTACCGAGATCCGCATTGACGGCGGCGCGCACGCCTGACCTCCGCAGTTACATTGCTACGTATACGGTTTCATCGACCACTGGCAGGTCACCGTGACGGACGGCGTCGATGATCGAGTCAGTCAGGGCCGGGCAGGACAGGAACACCCCGCGTCCCGGGTATCCGGCTAAGTTCTGGGCGTCGCGGCGCTCGAGGCAAGCGGCGGACGCTTCGACATTCCATTGCACGCTGCACTGATTCCAGCTGCTCTTTCGAGCCAATACGTGAGCGCCGCAGCGCCGACAGGACACCGACAACATCGGCGATTCCAACAACCTATTGTCGGTCCTGGCGGCCATCAGACGACTCCCGCGACGGACCCATCGGCGAGGTTTGCCTCAACCACCCTCATCCACTCGTCACGTGGGCTGGTGGTGTCGAGCTCGTGCTCGAACCGGTCGACCATGTCCGACGTCACGTCGGCTGCGTCGACGTAGAACTGCTCATACCAACGTCGCAGCTGGTAGACCGGCCCATCCTCCTCGCACAACAGCGGATTGTCGATGCGCGCCTTGTTCTTCCAGATCGCGACGTCCTGCTCGAAGCCCATCTTGACGAAGTCGCCAAGAGCGATCGCGGTCTGCACGGCGAGGTCCTCGGGCAGTGCAGCAGACTTCTTCACGATGATGCCGTACTGCAGCACAAAAGAATTCGCGTCTATCGGGTAGTGGCAGTTGATCAGGACGGTTTGGTGATCGGCCTCTTCGTAGTGGTATGTCAGGTCGTCGATCATGAAGGACGGTCCGTAGTAGGAGGCCACCGATGTCGTTCCGAGCATCCGGGCCCCCTCGCTGTCACCGAGATCAGGCCGGCCCTCGCTGTTCATGTACTGAGTAGCCACGTGCCCTTCGAAGATGTTCTTGAAATGTGTGGGCAATGAGCCGTGGATGTAGAAGAAGTGCGCCATGTCCACAACATTGTCGACGATCTCCCGGCAGTTTGTGTTGACAGTCGTTGTATACCAATGCCATTCGGTCCACTCGCCACTGGTCGCACCCTCGATCAGCGGGATCGTCACCTCGGGCGGCGGCGCGTTTCCTTCGGGATCGTTCCACACGAACAGCATGCCGTCCTGCTCCAGCGTGGTCCACGTCGCGGTCCGGGCCAGTTTGGGCGCGCGCTTGCTGTAGGGCACCCGTTTGCAGCGGCCGTCACCGCCCCAGCGCCAATCGTGAAACGGGCAGGCGATTTCATTGCCCTTCACTTCTCCCTGAGTCAGGTCACCACCCATATGGCGGCAGTAGCCGTCGAGAATATTGATCTGGCCGTCCCCGCTTCGGAAGACCACCAGCGTCTTTCCGAAAGCATTGACGGCATGCGGCTTGCCGTCGCCGAAATCCCTGACCAGGCCCAGGCAGTGCCAGCCGCGAGCGAACCGCGACGGAGCGGCGCCGGCTTCGATCTGGCGAATCTCGTCGGTGTTGGAAAGCAACGTCATGCCGCCGTTCTACAGCCGCAGGGCGGCTGGTGGCGGTCGGTCTCCCGCTGGCAGGGAAAAAGTGTTCACGGCCGCGATTCCACGACTTAGTGTCTTTCCGTGACCGCAGCACAATCCACCACAATCCCGGCCGGTCTGCCCGTCGAAGACTTGACGGTTGACCTTCTCGTGGTGGGTTCCGGGACCGGGATCGCGGCGGCGCTGACCGCTCACGAAGCCGGGCTGACCGCGTTGATCGTAGAGAAGTCGTCCTATGTTGGTGGATCGACGGCCCGCTCGGGTGGGGCACTCTGGTTACCGGCAAGCCAGATCCTCGAGGAAAAAGGCGCCGGCGACACGACGGGGCGGGCCGCGACCTACCTCCGGTCGGTGGTGGCCGGCAGCGCTCCCGCCGACCGGGCCGACGGCTATCTGCGCTCCATTTCCGGGACCGTCGAGATGCTGCGACGGACCACACCGATTCGATTGAGCTGGGCCAAGGACTACTCCGACTACCACCCCGAATTACCCGGCGGAAGCGGGGACGGACGCACCTGCGAATGCCGACCGCTCAACGCCGCAATCCTGGGTAAGCACCGAGCGCGGCTGCGCCCAGGAGTGATGGAAGTCAAGATCCCGATGCCGACCACTACAGCCGACTATCGGTGGATGAACCTGATGGTCCGCATTCCGCGAAAGGGCCTGCCGACCATCGCCAAGCGCCTCGCCCAAGGGGTGGGTGGACTTGCGCTCGGTCGGCGCTACGTCGCGGGCGGGCAGGCGCTGGCGGCTGGGCTGTTCGCCGGAGCGCTGCGTGCGGGCATCCCGATATGGACCGACACCACACTGAAACAGTTGACGTACGACGGCGATCGGGTCACCGGCGCCGTGCTGAGTCATGACGGGCACGAGATCACCGTGACCGCGCGGCGCGGCGTAGTGCTGGCTGCCGGCGGGTTCGACCACAACATGGCCATGCGCAGCAAGTTTCAGTCCGAATCTCTCGGTCAGCACTTTAGCCTCGGCGCCGACACCAACACCGGCGACGCGATCCACGCGGCCCAAGATGTCGGCGCCGCAATCGATCTGATGGACCAGGCATGGTGGTTTCCGGCCGTCGCGCCGCTGCCCGGAGCTAGTCCGTCGGTGATGCTCGCCGAGAGGTCCCTGCCGGGTTCGTTGATCATCGACCAGAGTGGCACCCGATTCGCCAACGAGGCAATGGATTACATGTCGTTTGGCCAGCTCGTGCTGGAACGGGAACGCTCCGGCCACCCGGTGGAGTCAATGTGGATCATCTTTGACCAGAAGTACCGCAACAGCTATGTCTTCGCCGGCACGCTGTTTCCCCGCATGGCCATACCGCAATCGTGGTACGAGACAAGCATCGCTTACCGGTCCGATGACCTTGGCGATCTCGCGGAGCAAATCGGAGTTCCGTCAACGTCGTTCATGACTACCATGACCCGGTTCAACGAGATGTCGCATGCTGGATACGACGCTGACTTCGGCCGCGGTCACAGCGCCTACGACCGCTATTACGGCGATCCCACTATTGGCCCCAACCCCAACTTGCGGGCACTCGACAAGGGGCCGTTCTACGCGGTGAGGATGGTGCTCAGCGACCTGGGCACCTGTGGTGGTCTGCGCGCCGACGACCGTGCTCGGGTACTACGTGAAGACGGGAGTGCCATCGGGGGTCTCTACGCGATCGGCAACACCGCAGCCAACGCGTTCGGGAACACCTATCCGGGTGCGGGCGCAACCATCGCACAAGGGTTGGTATACGGCTACGTCGCCGCCCGGCACGCGGCCGAGTGCTGATCAGTCCTCAGCGTCAGCCTGCTTCTCGATCTCGTACCAGAAATCCGGTGTAGGCCAAGGGATCTTAGCTGGACTACCCGTTTCCCGTTGCGGGAAGGCGGCTTCAGCCTCGTCGAGTTCTTTGATCATCTTCAGCGCCAGCTCACGCTCGTTGGCGTAATACCGTTCCGCCCACTGCAATGCGACGCGGGCGTACGCCCAGGAGTCGTCGGCGCTGGCCCACCGCGCTTCCTTGGCCGCGTTGCGATGCATCTCGTCGGCATACGCCACGTGCTCTTGCAGCATCTCCCTGAGCCGTGCGGGATTGGTGAGATGCCCTAGTGTTACCCGAAGTAGCGGTCCGTGTTTAAGGGTCGGAGGGTCGACCGGCGCCTCGTTCGCCCATTGGGTCACCGCATCCAGACCTTGCTCGGTGATTTTGTACAGCCTGCGATTTCGGGTGCCGCCGGTGTTCTCGACGCGCGAGGTCACCAAGCCCAGCTTCTCCAGTTTCTTGAGCTCGGAGTAAATCTGGCTGTAGGCCGGGCTGCCGTAGAAGAACCGCATGCTCCACTCGATCCATTTGCGGATGTCGTAGCCGGACAGCTCGTGCTCGTAGGACAGCATGCCCAGCAGCGCCCAGCTTGTTGCCGCGAGATTCGGCTTGCCTGGCGATGTGCCGTCGTCCATGTTTTCAGGCTAACAACGCAGACGGCCACCATCGAGTCACTGACCACTGGCCGGGAGACAGCCTTGCCGAGCAGGCAATCCGCAACCAACTATGGGTTCTTGTGACCCGCGACCTGGTAGAGCTGGAGTCGGCATCTCGACAGCTGGCAGATTCGGTACGCCGGCTCATCGACGCGACGATCCGAACACAGATCGACGCGGCAGCGCTCGTCGACATCAGCCACCGAATAGACTGCGCCACCGAGGAACTGAGTGCGACGCAGATGCCAGACTCATTCGGCGTGCAGTCGACCGAAGACGGCCGACCGATGCCGTGGGGAAACGTCATGATCGGCGTGCGCAATCCCGTCGCACCTCCTTTGGTGGTCAACCATGGATCCGAGGGCGCGGTATGGAGCGATTTCATTCTGGGTGCGGCCTACGAGGGTCCGCCCGGCCTAGTGCACGGCGGTGTGTGCGCGATGGTGCTCGACCATGTGTTGGGTGCGACCGCGCACCAGCCGGGACGACCCGCTTTCACCGGCACGTTGCACATCCGCTACCTACGGGGCACACCTCTCGGGCCCCTGCGCGCGGATGCCCGCATCGATCGGATCGAGGGAGTGAAGACTTTCGCCATCGGCCACATCGCCGATGCCCAGGGCATCACGGTGACGGCTGAGGGCGTGTTTTTGCACCGGCGGGGCAGCTAGCCGCGGGCCGGGGCGAGACGCTTGAGAGCCAGTCCGCCTTCGAAGGGCCGGTACCCGAAAGCGGCCGGAGCCACATAACC
>NZ_JBAPMI010000254.1:0-12673 GCF_049278535.1 Mycobacterium sp.
ACGCCGCGTAGCAGTCCTCCAGGGGCGCGGGATAGGGATGCTCGGGTGCCAGCCGGTAGTCCACCGCCGCGACGGTGACGCCCAATTCGCGGGCGAACCGTCGGCACAGATCGTCGTCCTGCTGCGCGCTGCCGATGACATAACCGCCGCCGTGAATCCACAGCAACGCCGGACCGGGCTGGCTGACGCCGGCCGGACGGTGCAGCCGCACCCCGACACCGGAACCAAGAATCAGCGCCTCGACGTCGCGGCTGCTCCCGCGCTGGATCACCGATGAGGCCTTGCGGATCAGCTTCAGCGTCGTGGGACTCACAAGGGTACGGGGCGCAAAACGGGCGACTTTGCGGAGGTCAGGGTGGAAATCGGTACTCGGCATCGGTCCAGTATGCCGACCTGGTTCAGCGCCAGGATCATTGCGGCCCCATCTACACCGAGTGATTTCCCGTTTGGCCGCTGGACCTCGGGGTACGCTCCCCCGATGACGGATCCAGCGGCGACCGGCTATCGCCGACCGACCATGACTTCCCGGGCAAAATGGCTGCTACGCGCCCGCCCCGGCGACTACTTGCTGGCGATGAGCGACGCGATGGCCTCACTGCCCGTGATCGGCAGGCACCTGGAGCCGCTGGGCGGTGTTACCGCAATGGGCGTATGGGGTTACCGATTGGCGCCGGAGTTCTTATCCGCGTCGGTCAAGTCGTGGCGGACGCCCGGCATCGCCGAGACCCGCCAGGCTGAGCGTGACCAGACTCAGGCGGTGCTGGATGCCGCACTGCGCGGCGTGGTGTCGAGTAAGGACCTCGATGTCGAATGGCCGGCGCCAGACCGGAGGCCACCGTTTTGGCGCGCTCTGCAACACCGCCGCTACCTGCACCGCACGTCGGTGCGCTACGGCAAGCACCCGGTGCAGCTGTTGGATGTGTGGCGCCGCAAGGATCTGCCGGTGCGGCCGGCGCCCGTGTTGATCTTCGTGCCCGGCGGCGCCTGGGTCCACGGTGGCCGTCAGTTGCAGGGCTATGCGCTGATGGCGCAGCTGGCCGAGATGGGCTGGGTCTGTCTGTCGGTGCAGTACCGGGTGTCCCCGCACCACCGCTGGCCGTCGCACATCACCGACGTCAAAACCGCCATCGCATGGGCTCGCGCGAACGTCGACAAGTTCGGCGGTGACCGCAATTTCATTGCGGTAGCTGGTTGTTCGGCCGGGGGACACTTGTCGGCGCTGGCCGGCCTGACCGCCAACGACCCCGACATGCAAACCGAACTCCCGCCGGGCTCGGACACTTCCGTCGATGCGGTGGTCGGAATCTACGGTCGCTACGACTGGGAGGACCGCTCTACCGTGGAGCGGGATCAGTTCGTCGACTTTCTCGAGCGGGTTGTGGTCAAGCGAAGCATCGATCGCCACCCCGAGGTGTTCCGTGACGCGTCGCCGATCGCCCGGATACATGCAGACGCCCCACCGTTTTTGGTGATTCACGGCAGCAGTGACAGGGTCATACCGGTGGCGCAGGCACGGAGCTTTGTCGAGCGACTTCGGGGTGTGTCCCGGTCGTTGGTCAGCTACGTGGAGTTGCCCGGTGCCGGCCACGGCTTCGACCTGACCGACGGAGCGCGAACCGGTGCGATGTCGACCGCGGTCGGGCTGTTTTTGGGCCAGGTTCATCGCAACCGGATGATCGCTGCCAAAGAGGTTATCTAGCCGCCACGCGGTTGTAGGGTCGCACCCATGAAGCGGCTGAGCGGGTGGGACGCGGTACTGCTCTACAGCGAAACGCCGAGTGTGCATATGCACACTCTCAAGGTCGCGGTGATCGAGTTGGACGCCGATCGTCGGGACTTCGACATCGAGGCGTTCCGCCGGGTGATTCACAGCCGGCTCTACAAACTGGAGCCGTTTTGCTATCAGCTGGTTGACATTCCGCTCAAAATGCACCACCCGATGTGGCGGGAGAACTGCGACGTCGACCTGACCTATCACGTGCGACCCTGGCGGCTGCCCGCGCCGGGCGGTCGCCGCGAATTGGACGAGGCGATCGGCGAGATCGCCAGTACTCCGCTGGACCGCGACTACCCACTGTGGGAGATGTACTTCGTCGAGGGCTTGGCCGACAACCGAATTGCGGTGGTCGGCAAGGTTCATCACGCTCTCGCCGACGGGGTGGCCGCGGCGAATCTGTTGGCGCGCGGCATGGATCTCGCGCCTGGGCCGCAGTCCGGCAAGACCCGGTATGCACCCGACCCGGCTCCCTCGACCGGAGAGTTGGTGCGATCGGCTTTCGTGGATCACATGCGCCATTTGGGACGGATCCCGGGGACCATCGGCTACACCGCGAAGGGCTTCAATCGGGTGCGCCGCAGCTCACGCAAGCTCTCGCCGGAATTGACGATGCCGTTTACCCCGCCACCGAGCTTCATGAACCACATGCTCACTCCTGAACGCAGATTCGCGACGGCGACGTTGGCACTGAGCGATATCAAGGAGACCAGCAAGGCGCTCGGCGTCACGATCAACGACATGGTGTTGGCGCTGTCGGCGGGCGCGCTGCGCAAGCTGCGGCTGCGCTACGACGGCGACTCCGACCACCCACTGTTGGCATCGGTGCCGGTGAGCTTCGACTTTTCACCAGACCGTGTGTCGGGCAACCTTTTCACCGGGATGATGGTGGCTCTGCCCGCCGACGTCGAGGATCCGTTGGAGCGGGTGAAGCGCTCCCATGATTACGCCGTCGATGCCAAGGAAAGCCATCAGTTGCTCGGCCCGGAGCTGGTCAGCCGGTGGGCGGCCTACTTTCCACCGGGGCCGTCGGAATCGTTGTTCCGTTGGCTGGCCGGCCGCGACGGTCAGAACAAGGTGCTCAACCTGCCCATCTCGAACGTCCCAGGCCCGCGTGAGCATGGCCGGGTCGGCGGCGCATTGGTCACCGAGATCTATTCGGTGGGTCCGTTGACCACTGGCAGCGGACTGAACATCACCGTGTGGAGTTACGTTGACCAGCTGAACGTTTCGGTGCTCGCCGACGGTGCCACCGTCGACGATCCGCATGAGGTGACCGAGGCGGTCGTCGACGAGCTCATCGAAATCCGGCGTGCTGCCGGGCTTTCCGAGAAGTTGACGGTGATCGAAGGAGCGCTGGCTCCGGCCTGAGCGCGTCGTCAGGCGCTGCCGGATCCGATATGACTCTGCAGATCGCGTCGCGAGATCTTGCCGGTGCTGCTGCGCGGTAGTTCGTCGAGCACGATGATCTCGCGCGGCACCTTGTAGTTGGCCAGGTTGTCCCGGACATGTTGCTTGAGGACCTCCACGGTGGCCGACGCGGCCGGTGTCAGCACCACGAATGCCGCCAGCCGCTGGCCGTACTGCTCGTCGTCGACGCCCAGCACGGTGGCTTCGGCGACGTCGGGGTGCGCCGCCAGCGTCTTCTCCACCTCGATCGGATAGACGTTCTCGCCGCCGGACACGATCATCTCGTCGTCGCGCCCCACCACGTAAAGGCGTCCGGCCTCGTCGAGTCGGCCGACATCGCCGGAGGCCATGAAGCCGTCGTGAAAGCTCTTGCCGGAGCCGGAGGTGTACCCGTCGAAGCGGTTGGTGTTGCGGACGAAGATCTGGCCGACCTCGCCGGTGGGCACTGGACGATGCTCGCTATCGAGGATGCGAATCTCGGTGCCGATGGCTGGTTTGCCCGCGGTATCCGGCGCAGCGCGCAAATCGGCCGGCGTCGCGGTGGCGATCATGCCGGCTTCGGTGGCGTTGTAGTTGTTGTAGAGGATGTCGCCGAACTCGTCCATGAACCTGGTGACGACGTCGGGGCGCATCCGGGAGCCGGACGCGGTGGCGAACCGCAGTGAGCGACCGCTGTAGCGGCGGCGCACGTCGTCGGGCAGATCCATGATCCGGTCGAACATCACCGGCACCACGCACAGGCCGGTGGCCTGATGGCGGTCGACGAGATCAAGGGTGGCCTCCGGGTCGAACTTGCGCCGGGTGACGACTGTGCATCCCATCGATGCGGCGAAGATCAGCTGCGAGAAGCCCCAGGCGTGAAACATCGGCGCCACCACCACGGTGGTTTCTTCGGTGTGCCACGGCACCCGATCCAGCATCGCTTTTAGTTCGGTTACGCCACCGCCGGAGTGCTTGGCGCCCTTGGGATTACCGGTGGTGCCGGAGGTCAGCAGAATCAGTCTGCCCTTGCGGCCTGTGTTGACGGGTCGCTTGCCGGGATGCGAGGAGATCAGTTTCTCGACGGTGGCGTCATGACTTTTCGGGTCATCGCTCCATGCGACGATGCGGGTGGTGTCGGGCTTGTCGGCCAGCGCGCGGTCGACGGAGTCGGTGAACTCTTCGTCGTAGATCACCGCGTCCGCGCCTTCGCGGTTGACCACGTCGGCGAGTGCCGGTCCGGCGAACGAGGTGTTGAGCAGCAGCACATCGGCACCGATCCGGTTGGCCGCGATCAACGCCTCGACGAAGCCGCGATGGTTGCGGGCCATGATGGCAACCACTTCCGGTGTCCCGGTGGGCAGACCTTGTAGCCCCGCGGCCAGTGCATCGGCGCGCTGGTCGAGTTGGCGGTACGTCAGTGTGCCGAGTTCGTCGACCAGCGCGGGACGGTTCGGACAGCGCTGCGCCGACATCCCGAATCCGCTTGTGACCGAAAGGCCTTCGCGCCGGGCGACCGCGACGATACGCAGGTACTTGTCGGGTCGCAGGGGAGCGATGATTCCCGCCCGGACCATGGTGCCCAGCAGACCGAGCGGTGCCATGGCGCGGCTAGCCGATTACCGGGAGGCGACGTTCTTTGGCCAGCCCGTCGAGCGCCTTTTGCATCACCCGACGGATGTGGGCGTCGACCGCGTCGATGTCGGGTTGCTCGCCGAATTGGGCGATCACATCGATCGGCTCGAGCACCTGCATGACGATCTTGGTCGGCAGCGGGACGTTGACCGGCAACACCGCGGAAAGCCCGAACGGGAATCCCACCGAGATCGGCAGAATCTTCGCCCGCAGCAGCTTGTCCAGCCGCAGCGCCTTGGCCAGTCCCATGCCACGGGACAGATAGAGCTGGCTTTCCTGACCGCCGATGGCCACCGCCGGCACGATGGGCACCCCCGCGTTCAGTGCCGCCCGCACATATCCGGTCCGGCCGTCGAAGTCAATCGTGTTCTCCGACAACGTCGGCCGGTACACGTCATAGTCCCCGCCGGGGAACACCACCACCACACCGCCGGATCGCAGTGCCTCGTCGGCGTTTTCGTGGTTGGCGCGGATGAACCCGGTGCGACGGAAGAAGTCCGCGGTCGGGCCCGTGAAGATGACGTCGTGGCTCAGCGTGTAGACGGGCCGCTCGTAGCCGAATTGCTCGTAGAAGCCGGTGGCGAACACCGGAATGTCCATCGCGAACAGCCCGCCGGAGTGGTTGGACACCACCAGGGCGCCACCCGGTGGGAAGGACTCCAGCCCGCGCACTTCGGCACGGTGGTAGCCCTTGATCAGCGGACGCAGCCAGCCAATCACCCGTTCGGTGAGGCCGGGATCCCACTTGGACATCTCGCCGGGTTCGATATCGGTTGCAGCCATTTGGCAGTGATGTTAGCTCAGCGACTGGCCGCCCAATGCGGCTCGATACCATCTCTTATCGAAAGCCGTACCGGAAATCTGAACAGTAGGAGTGCGACAGCGCTATGAATTCTGCGAGCACTGAAGAAGCCACCGAACCCGAAGTCCTCGTCGAGCAGCGGGACCGGATCCTGATCATCACCATCAACCGGCCCAAAGCCAAGAACGCGGTGAACTCCGCGGTGGCTCATGGTTTGGCCGACGCGGTGGACCGGCTCGACGGCGACCCGGGCCTGTCGGTGGGCATCGTGACCGGCGCGGGCGGCTCGTTCTGCGCGGGCATGGACCTCAAGGCGTTTGCCCGCGGCGAGGTTCCCATCGTCGAGGGTCGCGGGATGGGCTTCACCGAGCGCGGACCGGTCAAGCCGCTGATCGCGGCGGTTGAGGGCTACGCGCTGGCCGGCGGAACCGAGTTGGCGCTGGCCACCGACCTGATTGTGGCGTCCAAGGACGCGTCGTTCGGCATCCCCGAGGTCAAGCGCGGGCTGGTGGCCGGCGGCGGCGGATTGCTGCGGCTGCCCGAGCGCATCCCGCCCGCGATCGCCATGGAGCTGGCGCTGACCGGCGAGGCCTTCACCGCCGAGCGGGCCCACGCGCTGGGCATGGTCAACGTGCTCGCCGAGCCCGGCGGAGCACTGGATGCGGCAATCGAGTTGGCCGAGCGGATCACCGTAAACGGCCCGCTCGCGGTGGCCGCCACCAAGCGGATCATTGTCGAATCCCGGGGCTGGAGTCCCGACACCATGTTCGGCGAGCAGAACAAGATCCTGATGCCGGTGTTCAGCTCCAATGAC
Source organism: Mycobacterium sp. (assembly GCF_049278535.1). GTDB lineage: Bacteria > Actinomycetota > Actinomycetes > Mycobacteriales > Mycobacteriaceae > Mycobacterium. The sequence goes on from NZ_JBAPMI010000254.1 coordinate 6,415, forward strand.
GCCAAGGAAGGCGCCATCGCGTTCGCTGAGAAGCGGCCGGCGCAATGGACCGGCACCTGAGCTCAGGCGGCCTGATCCTCTGCGACCTCGCCGATGGCGGCCCCAGACCCAGTTCCGGGGTGAGCAGCATCGCGGCGCGGGTGGGATGTGACGTCATCTAAACTGACATGACACTTTTGACGAGCTTTGTAACGTGTCGACACCACAGAAAGCGCGAGCGTGAGTATTTCGCTACTACTCGAGATGGCGAGTTCGAGCGATCCCGAGCGGACGGCCGTCGTCTCGGGGGACGTCCGGCTGACAACGCAGCAGCTCAGCGACCTCGCCGATGGCGGCGCCGGCGTCATCGCGAGCTCGGGCGCGTCGCACGTCGCCTACGTCGGTACCGGCGGCGCGATGCTGCCGCTGCTGATCTTCGCGTCGGCGCGGGCCGGGCTGACGTTCACGCCAATCAACTACCGGCTGTCCGCTGACGGCATCAAGGCGCTGATCGCGCGACTGCCCGATCCGCTGGTGGTTGTCGACGGTCGCTACCTCGACGAGCTGGGCGGCCCGGAGGGCCTCGAAAGCCTGGCCAAGCAGGTCATCGTGTCCGACGATTTTCTGGTGCAGGGCCGCGACGCCGAGCCGGCCGTGGAGTTCGCCGATCCGGACTCAGTCGGCATCGTGCTGTTCACGTCGGGCACTACTTCGCAACCCAAAGCTGTGGAGCTCACGCACAACAACTTGACCAGTTACGTAACTGGCACAGTCGAATTCGGGTCGGCCGAGCCGACCGATGCCGCGTTGATCTGCGTGCCGCCGTACCACATCGCGGGGGTCAGCGCGGCCCTGTCGAATCTCTACGCCGGCCGCAAAATGGTCTACCTGCCGGTGTTCGACGCGCAGGAGTGGGTGCGGCTGATCGACGCCGAGCACGTCACCAGCGCGACGGTGGTGCCGACCATGCTCGACCGCATCGTCACCGTATTGCAGGAGGGACACCATCGGCTGCCGTCGCTGCGCAACCTGGCCTACGGCGGATCGAAGGTGCCGTTGCCGCTGGTGCGCACGGCTCTTGAATTACTGCCGCACGTGGGCTTCGTCAACGCCTACGGCCTGACCGAGACCAGCTCGACGATCGCCGTCCTGACCCCCGATGACCACCGTGACGCGCAGGCCGCCGCCGATCCGGCCGTGGTCCGGCGGTTGGGTTCGGTCGGTCAGCCGGTACCGAGCGTCGAGGTGCAGATCCGCGACGAGGCCGGCGCCGTACTGCCGGCCGGACAGACCGGCGAGCTGTTTGTTCGGGGTGAGCAGGTGTCCGGCCGCTACACCGGGATCGGCTCCGTGCTCGACGCCGAAGGCTGGTTTCCGACCAGGGACATCGCCACGTTGGACGAGGGCGGTTACCTGTTCATCGGCGGCCGCAGCGACGACACGATCATCCGCGGCGGGGAGAACATCGCGCCCGCCGAGCTGGAAGACGTGCTGGTCGAGCACCCACATGTGCGTGACGTCGCGGTGGTCGGTGTCGAAGATCCGCAGTGGGGGCAGGCGATCGTCGCGGTGGTGGTGCCGGCCGTCGGCGCCGACCCCGACCCCGAGGAGTTGCGCGAACATGTCCGCAAGAGGTTGCGGGGGTCACGCACCCCTGACCGGGTAGTCTTTCGCGACGAGCTGCCCACCAACGCGACGGGCAAGGTGCTTCGCCGCGAAATCGTCGAAGAGCTTCGCGCCGCTCCGGCCGAGCAGTAAACGAACCGAGGATCGAAACATGATCAAGAACGGAACCCGCCTGGCCAGCCAGGTCTGCGACACCCAGGTGATCGTCGTCCGGAGTGCCGACAGCCTCGACGATCTGCGCTGCGGTGGCGCGCCGATGGTGGAGTTGGGTGCCGAGCGTTCGGGGGAGCTGGATCCGGCGTTCTCCGACGGCGCGGTGATGGGCAAGCGTTACGTCGACGACGCCGGTGCTGAGGTGCTGGTGACCAAAGCCGGTGCCGGAACACTGGCGGTCGGCCAGACCGCGCTGAGCCTCAAGGAAGCCAAGCCGCTCCCGGCCAGCGACTAGCTCTCTGGGACGCCGTTGCGGCGGACGAATTCCCTTGCCTTGACCAGGAATTCGAGCTGCTCGTAGACCTTGTGCAGCGGTTCGCTGCTGCGGGTGGATCGACACAGCACGACGGCGCCTTCCAGTGTGGCGATCGACATGACGGCCAGCGAGTCGGCGTCTGCCTCCAGGAAACCGTCGGCGACGAATGCCGATGTGAGCGCCGTTCGCCAGTGCGCAAAGATCCGCGCCGCCTCCGCCGACAGCCGAACTTCGTCGTCGGCGCAGCCGATCGCTGCGGCGACCACCGGGCAGCCGGCGTTGAAGTCGCTTTCCGCGAGCACGCGTTCCCAGAAGTCGACGAACTGGCGCAGCAGTACCTTGGCGCCGCGCCCGGCGGCATCGTCGATGTCGGCGGTGATCGCGTCCCCGGCGTATTGCAGGGCCTCGGTGAGGATCTGATTGCGGCCGTCAGGGAAGTGGTAGTAGACCGAGCCGCGTGGTGCGCCGCTGCGGGTGAGCACCTCGTCGATGGTCACGCCGGCGGCGCCGCGTTCGCGCATCACCTCGGCAGCGCTGATCAGCATTTTGGTTCGGGTGTCGCCACGCTTACGGCGGGCATGGGTCGCTAACGACATGTCGGGTTCTACCTGTCGTCCGTCAGGCTGCGTGGGTGTGGCGAAGCTGCGGCATCCGCCACTGAATGGTCCGCGGGTTGAACCGCGCGGGCCGCAGTGTGTTGCGGCGAAGGCCCGCCCACTCACCGCTGAAACGGTAACCGGCGACGTTGAGCTCGACGATCAGCATGATCTTCTCCTGCTGCTGCCCATGAGCCAGACTCCCGGACTCATGATTATGAGGTAGAGCATATAAGACTCGCGTTCAGCAAGCAACCTGTGGGCGCTCCGTTGCTGGATAGAGGCGGAAATCGCCGATCGGGCATCGCGACGCCAAAGCAGTGCTCAGTCACCTGGCTAAGTATTATGGCCTATTGCATATTGTGCGGGTCTGCGCTTGACTCGGCGGATGACTGGATCTTCTGACTCATTGCCGACCCTGGCTCGCGAGCAGGGCGACGCCGTCGCCATCGAGCGGCTACGGCCCGATGTGGCGGCGCTGTTCGCCACCGCCGACGCCGCCGAAGGCGTGCAGTCATTCATCGAGCGTCGCCAAGCCCAATTCCAGGGGCGCTAAACAGCGCTGGGACTCGTCGGCCCGAGTCGTTCTCGGCCGTTCCGGCCGCAGCGTCGTCGGGCTACGCTCAGCCCAGGCGATCGAAAGGCGTCAGCCATGGGCCATTACAAGAGCAACGTGCGCGACCTCGAATTCAACCTGTTCGAATCGCTGGGCCTGGAGCAAGTGCTGGCCGACGACGCGTTCGGGGACCTCGACGGCGACTCGGTAAGGCAGATGCTTTCCGAGGCCGCGCGGTTGGCCGAGGGGCCGGTGGCCGAGTCGTTCGCCGAAAGCGACCGCCACCCGCCGACGTTCGATCCCGACACCCACGTCGTCACTTTGCCTGAGCCGTTCAAGAAGTCATTGCGAGCGTGGGGTGAAGGCGAGTGGTTCCGGGTCGGGCTCGACGAGGCCGTCGGCGGTGTACCGGCGCCGTCGATCGTGCAGTGGGCGGTGAACGAGTTGGTGCTCGGCGCCAATCCGGCCGTGTTCATGTACATGGCCGGCCCGATAATGGCCAACATCCTCTACGCGATCGGCAATGAGCAACAACGGCATTGGGCAACGCTCGCGATCGACCGCAACTGGGGCGCGACGATGGTACTCACCGAACCCGACGCCGGGTCCGATGTCGGTGCGGGCCGGACCAAGGCGACCGAACAAGCCGACGGCACTTGGCATATCGACGGCGTCAAGCGGTTCATCACCAGCGGCGACAGCGACGACGTCTTCGAGAACATTCTGCATCTGGTGTTGGCCCGGCCCGAAGGCGCGGGGCCGGGCACCAAGGGGCTGAGCCTCTTCCTGGTGCCCAAGTTCCTGCTTGACCCCAAGACCGGCGAGCCGGGGGAGCGCAACGGAGTGTTCGTCACCGGGCTGGAGCACAAGATGGGCCTGAAGGTCTCGGCCACTTGTGAATTGACGTTCGGGCAGCACGGTGTCCCGGCCACGGGCTGGCTGGTCGGCGATACGCACCGCGGAATCGCACAAATGTTCCGGGTCATCGAATATGCCCGCATGATGGTGGGCACCAAAGCCATTGGAACGCTGTCGACGGGGTACCTCAACGCGTTGGACTACGCCAAGTTTCGGGTTCAGGGTGCCGATCTGACCCAGATGACGGACAAGACCGCCCCGCGGGTCACCATCATTCACCATCCCGACGTGCGCCGGGCCTTGCTGACCCAGAAGGCGTATGCCGAAGGGCTGCGCGCTCTTTACCTGTACACGGCAGCCCACCAGGACCCCGAAGCCGCCGCCGTGGTGTCGGGCGCCGACGCCGACATCGCGGAGCGGGTCAACGATCTGCTGTTGCCGATCGTGAAGGGGGTCGGCTCCGAGCGGGCCTACCAATGCCTGACTGAATCGCTGCAGACCTTCGGAGGGTCCGGCTTCTTGCAGGACTATCCGATCGAGCAGTACATTCGCGACGCCAAGATCGACAGCCTTTACGAAGGCACCACCGCGATTCAGGCGCAGGACTTCTTCTTTCGCAAGATCGTGCGCGACCAGGGCGCGTCGCTGGGCCACCTCATCACGCAGATCGAGTCGTTCATCGACAGCGAGGGCGCACGCCCCGAACTCGTCGACGCCCGCAAGCAATTGGCCACGGCGGTCGACGATCTGCAAGCCTGGGTCGCCACCATGACCGGGTACCTGATCGATTCCCAGCAGAGCGCGAGCGAGCTCTACCGCGTGGGTTTGGAGTCGGTGCCTTTCCTACTCGCGGTCGGGGATTTGCTGATCGGCTGGCTGCTACTCCGGCAGGCGGAGATAGCGCTGGCCGCGCTGGACGACGATCCCTCGGCGGCCGACGCCGCTTTCTATGCCGGAAAGGTCACGACCGCAAAGTTTTTCGTCAAGAACGTGCTGCCGCGGTTATCTGCTGAACGCGAGATCGCGGCGAATGTCGATCTCGCGGTCATGCAGCTGCGCGAAGAGGCGTTCTGACCGATCGCTAGGCGTCGGTGGTGTAGCCCATCGGCATCAGCACGCTCTTCTGCTGAGTGAAGTGCTCGACACCCTCCGGGCCGTTTTCGCGACCGATGCCGGAGTTCTTGTAACCGCCGAACGGACAGCACGGATCGAAGGCGTACCAGTTGATCGCGTAGGTGCCGGTGCGGATCTGCTCGGAGATCTTGATGCCGTGCGGCACGTCGGTGGTCCACACACTGCCGGCCAGTCCGTACGCTGAGTCGTTGGCGATCTTGATCGCGTCTTCTTCGGTGTCGTAGGGGATGATGCCCAGCACCGGGCCGAAGATCTCCTCCTGCGCGATCGTCATCTTGTTGTCGACGTCGGCGAACACGGTGGGCTGCACGTAGAAACCGTTGTCCAGTCCTTCCGGACGCCCGCCTCCGGTCACCAGTCGCGCGCCCTCTTCGATGCCCTTGGCGATGTAGCTCTCGACCCGGTCGCGCTGTTTCGCCGAGATCAGCGAGCCGATCTGCGCGCCCGCATCCGAGGGCGGCCCGACGGGCAGCGATTGCGCGAAATTGCTTACCGCCTCCACGATTTCGTCGTACCGCGAGCGCGGCGCCAGGATACGGGTCTGGGCCACGCAGGCCTGCCCGGTGTTCATGATTCCGGAGAACACGAGCATCGGGACCGAAGCGGCCAGGTCGACGTCTTCGAGCAGGATGGCTGCCGATTTTCCGCCGAGCTCCAGGGTGCACGGCTTCAGCATCTCGGCTGCGCGCTTGCCGATCTCCTTGCCGACGGCCGAGCTTCCGGTGAACGAGAAGATGTCGATGTCGGGGTTGGAGGTCAGCGCCTGACCGGTCTCGATGCCACCGGGGACGATCGACAACACACCGTCGGGCAGGCCGGCCTCGGCGAACACCTCCGCCAAAGCATTTGCACTCAAGGGTGTTTCGGCGGCCGGCTTGAGCACCACCGTGCAGCCGGCCAACAGCGCAGGGCCGAGCTTGTTGATCGCCAGGAACAGCGGCACGTTCCAGGCCACGATCGCGCCCACCACGCCGAGCGGTTCACGATGGACGATGGTCTGCCCGTAGCCGCCGTTGCGGACTTCCTGCCACTTGACCTGAT
>NZ_JBAPMI010000255.1:0-1872 GCF_049278535.1 Mycobacterium sp.
CTGGTACATCCACAGCACGTAGAGCGCCGCGAAGATCATCCCGATGGTGCCCAGCACCGCGTAGGTGCGGTGCACGGTGAAGGTGCCCAGCAGGGTGAGGAACTCGCCGACGAAGGTGGACAGGCCCGGCAGGGCGAGGGCGGCCAGCCCGGCGAAGAGGAAGATGCCCGACATCCACGGCGTCACCTGTCCGACGCCGCCGTAGTCACCGATGAGTCGGCTCTTGCCCCGGGTGATCAGGATCCCGACGATGATGAAGAGCAGACCGGTCGCCAGCCCGTGGTTGACCATGTAGAGCACCGCGCCTGAGCCGCCCTGCGACGTGAACGCGAAGACGCCCAGCGCGATGAAGCCGAAGTGCGCGATCGAGGTGTAGGCGACCAGCCGTTTCATGTCGCGTTGGCCGACCGCGACGATCGCGCCGTAGAGGATCCCGATGACCGCTAAGACAAGGACCAGGGGCGCGAAGTAGCGCGACGCGTCCGGGAAGAGCGGCAGGCAGTAGCGCAGGAAGCCGAAGATGCCGACCTTGTCCAGGACGCCGACGAGCAGTACGGCGCCACCGATCGGCGCCTCCGAGCCGGCGTCGGGCAGCCAGGTGTGGAAGGGCACCAGCGGCGCCTTGATCGCGAAGGCGAAGAAGAAGCCGAGGAAGAGCAGCTTCTGGTAGCCCGGGTCGACGTTGCCCACCAGCTTGGCGAAGGCGAACGAGTGGCTGGGGCTGGCGAAGTACAGCGTGATCACCGCGGCCAGCATGACCAGGCCGCCGAGCAGGCTGTAGACGAAGAACTTCATCGCGGCGTACTGCCGGCGCGGCCCGCCGAAGCCGCCGATGAGGAAGTACATCGGCACGAGCATCGCTTCGAAGAACACGTAGAAGAGGAAGACGTCGGTGGCCACGAAGACCCCGACCATCATCACCTCGAGCGCCAGCAGCCAGGCGAAGAACGCCTTCGGGCTGCGGTTGCCCGGGGTCTCGTCGTTCCAGGCCGCGATGACGACCACCGGCAGCAGCACCACGATGAGCAGCAGCATCACCAGCGCGATGCCGTCGATGCCGACCGCGAAGCTCACCCCGAAGGGCTTGATCCACGAGTAGGACAGCGTGCCCTGGAACCGCGGGCCGGACGGGTGGTACTGCGCCGCGACGATGATCCCGACGACGAGCGTCGCCAGCGTGAAGGCCAGCGTCAGTTGCTTGATCGCCTTCTCCCGGGCGGAGGGCAGCGCGGCGACGGCGACCGACCCCACCAACGGGACCGCACCAAGCGCTATCAGCCAGAAGCCGCTCACCCGAACCTCACAGCCAACAGTGCTCCCACCAGGATTACCGATCCGCCGAGCATGGACAGTGCATAGGAGCGTACGAAGCCGGTCTGCAGGCGACGAAGCCGCGCCGAACTGCCGCCCATGGTCGCCCCGATCCCACCGACCAGGCCGTCGACCCCGCGGTTGTCGAAGAAGACCAGGGCCCGGGAGAGCCACTCCCCCGGCCGGGCGAAAACCGTCTCGTTGAACGCGTCGCCGTAGAGGTTGCGCCGGGCGGCGACGGTGACCGGCGAGACGTTGGCCGGGGCCGTCGCCGGCACCGCCGTACGGAAGAAGTAGATCGCCAGGCCGGCACCGATCGCCACCACGACAAGGGTGACGATCGTGAGCAGGGTGTGGTCGATCAGGCTCGGGCCCTGCGAGGTGGACTCGCCCAGCACGGGGGCCAGCCAGTGCTCGAGCGTGCCGCCCACCGCCAGCAATCCGCCGGCGAAGACCGACCCGAACGCGAGCACGATCATCGGACCGGTCATCACCGATGGCGACTCGTGCGGGTGCGCGTCGTCGGCCCACCGCCGCTTGCCGAAGAAGGTCATGATCATC
>NZ_JBAPMI010000256.1:0-13188 GCF_049278535.1 Mycobacterium sp.
GGTCGGGTGCGCCGTAGCCGCCTTGGTCGGGGTAGCCGCCGCGCGGATCCGGCGCCGCGTGCGGGTCCGGCGCCGCGTGCGGGTCCTCATGCGGCCGCGCGTGGGGGTCGTCGTAATAGTCGTCCCCGGGCCGTCCCTGCCCGTGGCCGCCGCCGTAGCTCGAATTCTCGGTCATCGCTGGTACTCCTGGTTCTGCGCTGAACGCATGGACTGATTGTGGCGGGGAGAACTCGCCGGCTGTTGGCCGGGGTTCGACATCGGGGTTGATAGCACCGCGGGTGCGGAACTGGCCGGTGCGCAGATTCGCCGACTGCTCGAAACGGATGACCACGTCACCATATGTTTGCCACCCCTGTTCGCCGATGTATCCCGCTAGCTGCTTAGCGAAAGCGTCCGAAGTGAGGTCCGGGTCGGCGCCCACTTTCTGGTAGTCGTGCATACCGAGGGTAATGATGTATTCGTTGGGAGCCAAAAGGCGCTCGCCTGCCGCCAGGCGAATTCCCTCGGCGGCATCGCGCCGCAACATTGCCTCGACCTCTTGCGCAACGATCGATCCGCCGAACATCCGGGCAACGGCATCGCCAACGGAAACCTCGAGTTTGCGCTCGATGCGTTGAACTAGCCCCCTCTGGCTGCCCATGTCCAAGCGCCCGCCTTAGTCCTTATCTCTTGGTGCTGCACGGCGGACGATGCTCCGGCGTGTCGCATTATGCGTGTCGTATTCAGCATGCTATCCGGCAAGCGCAGCACAGCGGCACCTCCAGAACTCTGAGAATCGAATCGGGCCAGGTCAAACCGGCGGGCGCGGGGCTCGGCAGCGTCCGAGCGGTTTGGAGATGCCCGCGATTACAGTGGTAGGCTCCACCGGTTGTTTAGGGCGAGTGGCGGAATGGCAGACGCGCTGGCTTCAGGTGCCAGTGTCCTTCGGGACGTGGGGGTTCAAGTCCCCCTTCGCCCACAGAAATGTGGTTCGCTCGATCAATCGGTAGCGGGCACAACTAGCGAGTCCCCCGCGTTGGCATGGCAATGAAGGTTCGCTTCGGGATCAGCCTCGGCCTCAACACACCTGCCGATCAGCTTGCGCCGATCGTCGATCATCTGGAAACCAGCGGGGTGGACTCGCTGTGGTTCTCCGAGTTGGTGTACTCCCCAGCGGTCGATCCCGTCGTCGGCATGGCGTACGCCTTGGCCCGCACCACGCGACTGAAGGTGGGCACTTCGGTCGCCGTGCTGCCGGGGCGCCACCCGGTATTGGTGGCCAAGCAACTGGCCTCGCTCGCAGCGGTCGCGCCCAAGCGGGTTCTGCCGGTCTTCGGTCTGCGCTCGGCCATTCCCGCCGAGCGCGAAGTGTTCAGCGTCCCCGACGGCGAGCGTGCGGCCGTGTTCGATGAGTCGCTGCGGATCTTGCGCGCAGCACTGGTCGACGACCCGGCCAGCTACAACGGCCGGTATTTCACCGTGACCGCTGCGGCAGTGGCGCCCCGGCCCAATCCCCCGCTGGACATCTGGCTGGGCGGTTCGGCGCCGGCGGCATTCCGTCGCATCGGCACGCTGGCCGACGGCTGGTTGGGCAGCTTCCTGACTCCTGACGAGGCGCGAGCGGGACGCGAGGCGATCGAGCGAGCTGCCGCGCAAGCGGGCCGACAGATCGAACCCGATCACTTCGGTATCTCGCTTGCGGTCGCCGACGGCGAGTTGCCGCCGGAAGTGGTCGCTGCGGTTCGCCATCGTCGGCCGGACGTCGATCCCGCCGACCTGGTCGCCGCAGACTGGGATCAGCTGCATCGCCAAGTCGACGCGTACCTGGCTGCCGGCTTGACGAAATTCGTTATCAGGCAAGCAAGTACAGGACCGGCCGACGCTTTCATCGACCGGTTCGTCAGCGAACTGGCCGACCGGGAGAACTGATCAGAGGGTGTCGGCCCACTGCAGGATGTCCGGCGTGACCTTGTCGGTCATGTCGCTGAATTCGGGATGCTTCTTGATGAAGGCGGCGACCATCGGGCAGAGCGGGACCACCCGCTTGCCGTCCGCGCGGGTGGCCTGCAAAGCCTCGTCGATCAGAATCGTGGCCAGGCCGCGTCCGCCGAATTGCTCCTGGACCTCGGTGTGGTAGAAAACCCGCTGGTTAGCGCGGTCGGCGACGGCCGCGAGCCCGACGGTTTCGCCGTCGACGGCAATGGTGTACTTCCCCTCGGCGGCGCTGACGGTGGCCTCGGCGCCGGTCTTATCGGTAGGCATAGCTCTATTTTCGCGGTGGCCGCAATACCTGCATACCGAGGCGCATGAGCGGCTCGGGCACCCGGTCCTTCGCGGCAAGCGCGGCGTCGGCCACCCGGCCCCGCAGCTGGGTGCCTCGGCCGAACACCCGGTTCAGCGGGCCGCCGGTCGGCTCGAGCTCGACGTGCAGCGGCGGAGCTCCTTCATTGTGGCCCAGCGCGGTGGAGATGACGATCCGTTGGATCTCGCTGGTGCCCTCAAAGATGGTGTACAGCTTGGCATCTCGATACCACTTCTCCACCGGGTGGTCGGTGATGTAGCCCCAGCCGCCGAGTGTCTGAATGGCGCGTTCGGTCGCGCGCACCGCGACCTCGCTGGCCGCCATTTTCGACATCGAGCCTTCGCCGCGCTCGAACGCGATTCCCTGGGCAGCCATCCAGGAGGCCCGCCAGGTCAACAGGCGGGCCGCGTCGATCTGGGTGGCGATCTCGGCCAGCGGAAACGCGATGCCCTGGTTGTCCATGATCGGGCCGCCGAACGCCTCCCGCTGGGTGGCGTAGGTGGTGGCATATTCCAGCGCCGCCCGGGCGATGCCGATCGCTTGTGCGGCCACCATCGGTCGAGTCTGCTCAAAGGTGCCCAATGTGGCTGAGCCGGACCGCTTTCCACCGGCCACCACCTCGCGCGCCTTGGCCAGTTTGTGCTCGAGCTTTTCCTGCCCGCCCAGCAGATTGGCCTCGGGAATCCGGACGCCGTTGAATTTCAGCTCGGCGGTGTGCGAGGCCCGGCAGCCGAGTTTGTCCAGCTTGCGCACCAGCTCCAGGCCGGGTGTACCGCCCGGGACGATGAACAATGCTTGGCCGCGATGACCGAGTTCTTCATCGACGACCGCGTTCACCACATGCACGTCGGCGATCCCGCCGTTGCCGATCCACATCTTGTGGCCGTCGAGTACCCAGTCGCTGCCGTCGCGCTTGGCCGTGGTCCGCAGATTGCGGACGTCGCTGCCACCTTCTGGTTCGGAGATCGCCAGCGCCGCGAGCTTGAGGTCCCCCGGTGTGCCGAAGCACTGCGGCGCCCACTCCAACATCTGCTCCGGAGAGGCCGCCTGCCCGATCGCCGACAGCGCCAGCGCCGGCATCACGATCGCCAAACCGATTCCGGCGCAACCCCAGAACAGCTCTTCCATGAACATCGGCAGCGAAAGCCCGGTCGGGTCGCCGATCAGATCGCGGTAGAACAGCGGACTATAGAAGCCTTGCTGCGCGGCCTCTTCGAGCACCGGCCACGGGAACTCTTGTTTCTGGTCGTAGTCCAGGGCGACCGGCCGGATGACCGATTCGGCGAATTCGTGGGCGCGCCGGGCCAGGTCATGTTGTGCCGCAGTCGGCGTCAGGTCGAAGGTCATGCGTGCCACTCCTCGAAGCCGACTGTGTCGGCTGCGTCATCGTCGGCGCGCCCCCGTCGGTTGGCGTTGTGAATACCCGGTGCGCGACGGTTCAACCTCTGCAATATCCAAGGTCGTCTGCGGGCCGTTGGTGTGCCTATCGACACGCCAAGGGTGCGCCTCGCGACTCTACGGCTGGTTGCGTTGAATCTAGGCGCGGTAGGCCATCGCGAAGTGGTCGGCAAAAATCTGTGCCGATAATGCTGGCGCAGAATAGCTCTCGTGCTTCGGTCCGATAATCCGAATATATTTCTACCTGTGGCCGGAAGCCTCGGTCGGTACCGACGCATCGCCACGGGCAGGTGGGCTTATCGCGGGAAACCGCCGCTGCGCGAGGCAACGCGGGGGCGTCGTGGGTGAGCCAATCTGCCGAGTCGTATGGCAGCGCTGACGGTACGCTTGGCAAGTGGAGATCTTCGGTCGGATTACGGCGCGGCAGCGCTTGCGGAGAGCTGCTCGCGAATCGCTCAAGATCCCTGCCTTTAGCTCTCCCGTCGACTGCACCCCATGGGTCACGGGCGGGTTGTGGCCGGCCGAGTTATCAGCGGTGACGGCGGACAACGCGCAACTTGTGAAATATCTGAAAGCGGATTTGCAGCGGATCGTCAATGCGGCAAATGGAGATCTCAGAAGTGTTGCGCGAGCGGGATTACCGGTTGCGGTCCGGAAGGCAGAAGAAGCTCGCGTTATCGACGCCGCACGCGCTTTCGCTGTTCGACGAGTCGAGTCGACGCTTCGGCATCTGCGCAACACGAACACGAAATGGCCGACGGAATCGCAAGGCAGAATTGTGGCCGGCGCAGACGAGCTCGAAAAGGCGCAAAGACTTAAAGGCGCTCTTCCGCGGACGGATCATGTTGAACCCGCCGGAACGCCCGAGATGGCTGAGCCGGCCATAATGTCCGTGACGCAGGCGGATTCGAGCGCTGTCGGGAAACGCGAAAGCAGGGAGTCAGCGCCCCACTCTGTGGACGATGAAGCTGCAGCGACGGTGCCGAAATTTTTCGGCACGAAGGAGGTTCATCCACCGAATCTGTTCGGCACGGACGACACAGAGATCATCGAGGAGCTGGGGAACCTGCCGTACGAGATCTCGCCTCAGGCCGCGACTCGAATCGAGCCCGCACCCGTGCCGGAGCCGATGACGCCTCCGCCCCCGGCGTCGATGTTTGAGCCCATCAGGCAACCCAGTATTGTCGCTGAGCCTTCAAAGGCCGACGGCAAGTCGAGGCCCCGCCTGCCGTTGGAGTCCCAACATGAAACGCTGCAACGGGTACTCCAGTTCGTTGCGCGACAAGAACCCGGCTTGCGTTGGGCAGCCGGAACCCGCAGCGACGGCACGATATTACTGGTGACCGATCTTGCGCACGGCTGGATCCCGCCCAGTATCGCGCTGCCCACGGGTGTCCACCTGCTCGATCCGGCCAGACGCAGCGGGACCGCAGCGGCGTTGCTCGGTCAGACCACACTTTCGGCGACGTACGCCCCCGGCGATCCGATGGGCTGGGCCCCTGACGACGGTGTCACTGATACATCGTCGCAACCGCGCGATCTTCCGCCCGTCGACGACTTGGGCTGGCTGCTGAGTGAGGCCACGCGTTGGCGCGACGGACTACCGCCAATAGTGCATACGCTGGCAAAGGCCGGTGCTGCGGGAACGGGCGTCGTCGGCGCCGAGATCGACATCCTGCGGATGTATCTGGACGCCTCACGAAATCAGTTGCTGGCGCAGTACCCAGAGGTGGACACCGAGCTGATGCTAAATTGGCTGCTGCTCGCGGCCACCGAAGGTATTGCCGGCAAGAGTCACCTCAACGCAAATTATCACTTCGCCTGGTTCCAGGAACTAAGCGGACTTCCTGCGCGCGGACAAGGATGAGCTCGTCGGGAGGCTGGCGTGGCCGCTTGACGATGTCTATGACGCGGGGGTTTCGGGGCGAGCAAGGTGACAACAGCGGCCGCTGGGTCACCAGCGCCTAATTACCCCGCCAATGCTCCTGCCGTCGCAAAGCCACCAGCAAGTTCGGCGGCCAGTTCCATGAACGCTAGACGAGTACTGCGTTTCAGTGCCGGGAAATCCAACGTGACTGCATCTCGCAGATGAATATCCCACGGGATGGTTTTCACGGCATGCACTCGCCTGCTCAGTGTTTCTCGGACGTAGTTAATCAAGTTTTCGTCAGCCGAGTGGTAAGCGTCATTCAGTACGATCACCGAGCGCTTCAGTAGCTCTTGTCCGTTTCGAGCCTCGAGCCAGTCGATCGTTGTCTCGATAGCTAGTCCACCTTCGACGCTGCAAGAGCCGACGATCAAGAGCGAGTCTGACGCAGACAACACCGCGGGCACTACAGGGTGTTCGATTTCAGCCCCGCAATCGACTAAGGCGAGCTGATAAAACCGCCTGGCTCGGCTGACAGTATCGGTGAAGGTGCGAGCCCCCAACGCCATCGGGTTTGCCACGTTTTGATTCCCGGCCAACACCTCAAGGCCTTGCTTATTCTGCCCGGTGTAGAAGCGCGCCCTCGGGTAGTCGACAAGGTCCTCGGCCGCCAAAAAGTCACGGACAGAAGTCTGGATTCGAGGGTCGATCAATCGCCCCAGCCCACCGTAAGTGGGATTAGCGTCGATAGCGAGCACGGGCTGCTTGCGTAGTTCGGCAAAGACTGATCCCACCCCGGCGGTCACGCGCGTTTTTCCGACGCCGCCTTTCACAGAGATAGCAGCGATCTGGTAGTTGCCTGGGATATTGCTCGAGATGCGATCCCTCCACGCAATGAATCGGCGCTCCGCCGGACCTGCTCCCAGGTTGAGCATGTGTCCCGTGCTGAGGTAAATGACTTTGCGCCAGCCCATCTCGGCAGGCTCACGGCGTTGCTTCGCCACGTCGCGCAATTGAATATGCTGACCCGTCACCGAATCGGCTGTCCGCCGATGCGCCTGAGGCGCCCATCTTTCTGCGGGATCCACTAGTGGTGGCGATTCGTGGTGCAAGGGCGGCACGCCACCCTCGTCGGAACGAGGGTTGAGAGTCGGAGGTGGTGGCTGCCCCACGTTCGGATTGCGCGGCTGCCCGGACGGTGCAACCGGCGCACCGCCGACGATATTCGGCGGCACACCACCACCGGTTGCAGGCGGACTCCCGTCTAACTGGGCGTGGAGGCCCTGGTCGATCGCCGAATGCCCCACAGGCGTGTCGCCCCCCTTCGCACTAGTCGAGGAAGAAAAGCCCCGCAGATGGGGATCCATTGTTCGAAATGCGTTGGATCGTGTGCCCTCGCCCCCGCGGCCGTCAGGCAACTTGTCGTCGACGGGCGGTGTACCAAGGCGTTCCGGGCGACCGTCGTCACCCAAGCCCACGTAACGCTCGATGAAATCTGAATTGTCAGTCATTGCTTCCCCTAATCAATAGGCCGCTGTTGGGCTTTCGGCGTGGCTCAGGAACCCGATCGCAGCTACGCAGCACGGCAAGCTACGCGTCAGCGGACTCCGACAGGAGTGCCCGAACACCAGGATCAGCCAGCATCTCTACTACTGCTTCCAACACCTGGATGTCTGAGTCTGCTCGCCGGCTGTGCAGCTGATCCGCCGCTGCCTCGATCCGGCGTAGAAAGGCACAGGCAGCCTGGGAAGCCGCCTCGGCGTATTCTGCAGCAGCCTCGATCTGAGGCTCCGAGTTAAAGCGGGCGGGCAACTCAATGAATTCCTGCCGAAGGTCCTGGGCCTGCCGTTGCACCGTCCGTGTCAAGCGCGCAACAAACTCGGCATCTAGTGGGATTTCAGCAGCGACTTCCTCGGCCATTCCGACCTCGAGGATGTAGTTGATTTGGTGCAGCCTAGTCAGCGCGCTTTCGATAGACATTGTCGCTGGGCGCACCGTCCAGTCAGGAATAGGCATTGCGACGCGCGCATGTGCATTCTCGGCTTGCGCGCGGTATCTGTCGGCGATTGCTTCCGCCTGCGCGCGCGCGTGGACTGCGTCATTGACTTGCTGCTGTCCTTCAGCCCGCACGCGCGCCAGCAATTTATCCGAGACCGCTTGCGCAGCGGCGATCGCCAGCACCGCTTGTTCCCGCGCGGTATGGACTTCGTTTTCTGCGTTAGCGCGAGCCTGCTCGAGGTATGCCTGCAGCTTGTCGATTGTTTCTCGGGCTGCCGCTCGGTCCGCAGCACGCTCAGACATTCGCTGAAGGGCCCGATTTTCGGCAGCCCTGGTCCGTTCGAGGGCGGCCGCAATTTCAGTTTCAGCGTCGCTGCGAACCTTTACGATTTCGCCCCGTAATCTCTCCATCTCAATCTGCGCCTCACGCCGGTCCGCGGCCCGCTCAGCGAGCCGTTCTTCGGCGCGTTGATCAGCCGCACTAGCGTGCTGGGCGGCCGCAGCGATCTGGGCAGCGGAGTCTGCGCGGACCTGATCGAGCTCGGCCTGCATTTTCTGTTCGGCCATCTGGGACTTCTGCAGCGCGGTCTCGACCTTGCGCTGCGCGCCTGCCAGCTGCGCCCCTTGTAACGCGAATTTGTCGAGGGCGGCGACTTCGCGGTCTTTCGCAGCCTTCGCAGCCGCCTGTGCCTCTTTGGCTTCAGCGCGTGCGGCCGTCTCGAAGGCGCGCGTTTGATTGAGCTCGTTGTGCAAGCTCTCCAATTCCGCCTGTGTCTCGAGCTGCTCAGCTGTCCGCTCCAGCTGATTGCGCAGGAGTTCCTCGGTTGCCGCACGAGTGCGGCCGCGCGCATCGTTGGCTGCCCCAGCGGATGCGTGTGCTTCGTTGCGTGCAGCTTCTGCGTCGGCGAGGGCGTCCTTTGTATCTTGTTCAGCGCGTTGTATCCGCTGCTCAGCCAGTGCGCGCCGATACTCGGATTCGACGAGCTTCATTCTCAGAGTCGGTGCCGTGGGTGCCGGCCGCCACATGTTTTGCCGGCGAATATCGATCAGCTCGGCCTCATTCAGCTTGGCTACCGCGACCAAGCGTGGGGGAGCCGGTCGACCGGCGTGCTCAGCGGCGGCGACCGCCTGCTCGGCCGCTCGCTTGGTCAGCTTCGCCCAGGAGGCCATGTCTAGATCCCGGATATGCCGCTCCAGGCTGGTCATAGTTCGCGTCCCCCATGCGCGCCGGAACGAGCGGTAGCGCGCGTTGCACCTGCAACAGGCCGCGCCGCTTTGCTATCGCCTGTGGTTTCCACGTGTTCTTGACCCTTATCACTCATCTCGGAAATGTCCGGCAACGAGCCAATCTTTTGCCCCAACGCCAGACCGTATTGGCTGAAGTACGCTGCTACGGCCTCCGCTAGCGTGCCATCCTGCAGCTCCTTGGCATCGCGGGTGAGCCCCTCGAGGATCGCGAGTGTCAACCCTGGCCCAAGTCCGAGAACGGCCTCGTCCGTGCCAATGTCCGCAGGCTCGGTATTCGCGGTTTTCACCAACCACACGAGCCTTTGCCAGCAGCGCTCGATCGCGTCGCGGCGCTGCCGGTCCTCGCGAACCTCTTGATGATGTCTATCTTGCTGCCCAAGCTGCTTGTCCAGTCGTCGCGCCTCATGTCGAGTAGCGACGAGAAGCACAATGAGTGCGGCAAGCAGTACGAGGCCTCCGCCAAAAGCTGGAGACAGGACGAAGTCGTTAAGGGGAGGCAGCTGGAGAGACCAAGCATTACGAAGGGACATCTCGTCCTCCTCTAATAGCCTTATCGAATGGCGTCACGGGGGTAGGAAAACCATAGCCCGTTTATTGTCTCCCCAAGGGGCCAAGCTCAGCGTTTATCACGAGTTGCGACTCGGACTCATATTTGGCAGGGCAGCCGAGACCAGCTGTGACGGTTCGTGACTGAGATTCCAACACCGACTCGCCCCGGCGTACCCTTCACGGTTAGCCGATCGATCGTTATGGCACGAGACTCCCGCACCCATTCGGCCAGTGTGTGATCGCTGACCCGCATATGGCCGCGTGGTGGTGGCGAGGGCGGCGAGTCGCCCTCATCGCAGCGTCGGAAGTCACGAATAGAGGGACCAGGGCCGCCCGACGTTAATGGGCTGCCGAGAGCGTGTAACCCGCACGTTCGAGGGTCTCCGCGTCGCGCGTCCCGTATGTCTCAGATAAGCGTGCCAAGACAGAAGATGCAACGTCATCCGCACTGGGATTGGGGCGACCCGCAGTCGTGACATCGCGGGCCTCATTCTGAGTGCAATAACCTTCGCGGCCGCCGACGCGCTGAAATCATGTGCGCGGAACGCTTGAATAGCGGCTATCCGTTGCCGACCAAGTCGAAGCGAAAGACCGCCAGACGGCCGGCCAGTGCCTCGAACTCGTCGGGCGTGCCGTCGACGACCATGCCGGAACTTTTGGCGAACATGACGCCGACCGGAACCTGGGTCGGGTACTCCCGCAGGATCGGGCGCGCTTGTGCCGCACTGAGTTCCACGATCCTGATCGGTCGCGACCGCCGTCCCTTGCTGAGGGTGCCGACACCGGCGGCCCGGGCGTTGGCGGCCCAGTCCGCACCGGGGTAGCCGGCCACCGCATAGAGCCCGCCGTCGACTTGGAACGGCGTCATCGGTGTGCGGCGCGGTTTACCGGACTTGCGGCCCGGCACCGTCAGCACCATCGCGGGCCCGGTCGGTACGCCGAGCTTCTGCACCGCCATCATTAGCTTGTTCATCGGCTTGAGGTAACGCGGTGGACGTGGATCAGACACGGCTTGTCTCCTTTGTTATTTCGTGAACAGGTGACGGTGGTCGGAGACCCACCGGGCGAACGGGGTGGGCGGCCGGCCGGTGATCTTCTCGATTTCGCGGGTGACCAGCGCCGGCTTGTCGACGGCGTCGGCGAGCATCGACGTGTACGCGTCGGCGAATTCGGCACCCAGTCCGATGGCGATGAAGCGCTGTCGCACCACATCGGGCGGCGCCTCGACGTACCGCAGCGGACGACCGAGAACGTTGCCGATGACATCGACCAGCTCCTCGTTGGTGAAGGCCTGCGGCCCGGTCAGCGGGATCTGTTGTCCAACAAACTCATCGGTCAACAGAGCTTGCGCGGCAACCGCGGCGATATCGGCCTCGACAATGGGTGCGCTGGACGCGTGGGCGTACGGCCCGCCCACGACGTCGCCGGCCTGGATCTGCGCCCCCCACATGCCGGCGAAGTTGGTGGCAAACACCGCGGGCCGCAAGCTCACCCAGGCCAGGCCCGAGTCGATGCTGAGCTGCTCGACTTCCTTGTTGCGGTCGCCGCGAGCCCGCGACGGCTGCCGGGCGAAGTCGTCATCGGCGTTGATGGCCGAGAGCGCCACCAGCTTGCTTACCCCGGCGTGCCGCGCGGCGGCTACGACGTCGGCGAGTTGATCGCCGAGGGCGCGGGAATTGAGGAATACCGTGGACGCCCCGGGCAGCGCATCGACGGTCGACCGCACCGCCTCGACGCCGTCGGGAAACCCGGCGGTGTTCGGCGTGCGGGTGACCGCCCGTACCGGCGCACCCGCGGCAGCGAGCAGCGACACCAATGGGCGGCCGACATTGCCGGTCGCTCCGGTTACGACGATGGTCATAATTGCCTCCTGGTCAACGTGCTTTTCATCAAGGACGGACCAGAAGGTGGGAAAGTTACGGCAGAAACTTGTAACTTTTCGCCCACCCGGATCGTCGTGACAACATGAGCAATTCCGCCGCGGATCCGATCGCCGAGGCCTGGCGACGGCACCGCCCGTATCTGGTCAACCTGGCGTATCAGATGCTCGGTGACGTCGGTGACGCCGAAGACGTGGCGCAGGAGGCATTTCTGCGGCTCTCGCACGCCCGCGTCGACGAGATCGAGGACGTCCGCGCCTGGCTGACCGTGGTCGCCGGCCGACTCTGCCTAGACCAGGTGCGCTCCGCGAGGGTCCGCCATGAGCGGCCCGACGACATCGGCTCAGAAGTGGCCGCGGTCAACCAGTCCGGACGGCCCGACCCGGCCGAGCGGGTGACTCTGGACGACGAGGTTCGCACGGCGCTCCTAGAGGTGTTGCGCCGACTGAGCCCCGGTGAGCGGGTGTCGTTCGTATTGCACGACGTGTTCGGCATCCCCTTCGACTCGATCGCCGAGACGGTCGGGCGTCCGGTGGGCACCTGCCGACAGCTCGCCCGAAGAGCACGGACGAAATTCGCTGTCGCGCAACCGAAACCGGGCGAGGTGTCGTCGGCCGAGCATCAGCTCGTCACCGAGAAATTCATCACCGCATGCGCCAACGGCGATGTGCAGGCGCTGGCCGCGGTGTTGGACCCGACGGTGTGGGGCGTCGGCACCGTACTCGCCGACCCGGCTCCGCCGCCGCAGATCAATCACGGACCCCACGACGTCGCCGTCAACCTGCTGCGCTACCTGGGGCCCGGCGCCACCGTGGTGAGCGGTCCGGCCGGCCAACCCGTGTTGTTGGCGTTCGCCGAGGGGCGGCTGTTCGCCGTCGTTGTGCTGACCATCCATGATGACCGGGTGACCAAGATCGAAGCCACCGCGGATCCGTCCGCGCGTGCTTAGCGCGTCTCCCGCGGCGGCTCCGGCCGGGCCGCGAAGAACCCGGCGACCGCCGCCGAAATCTCCAGAAATCTGCTGCGCGTGGTGCGGGCAAGCTCGCTTCTCACGTCGATGACGCCGCCGGGGCGCAGGTGCGGGTCGAAGGGCACCTGAACCACCTTCTGGCCGCGCTCGACAAACTGGTTCGCCAGTACCGATCGGTGGCGCTTGTCCGAATGCCCGTCGGAGTCGTTGAGCACCACGACGGTGCGGTTCAGCAGACCGGTGCGGCCGTGCGCCGCCAGCCACTCCATCGTCAGCGCCGCCGCGCCGGCGCCGTCGGCCCACGGCGATGACACCACGATCAGCGCGTCCAGGTCGCTCAGCGCCTCCTGGGTCACCGGCGCGTCCATCGTGGAGCCGCAGTCGATGATCGCGATGGTGAAGTGGCGGTCGAGGCGTGAGGTGGCCTCGCGATACAGCGCGGGGTCCAGGATCCGCCGCCCGCCGGCGGTGGGCTCGCCGGCCAGCACGTAGAGGCCCGCCGAGTTGCTCCCGACGCGGGTACTCACATCGGCGAACGACCGCAGGTTCTGGTCGGCGGCGATTTCCCAGTAGGAGCCGCTGGTCTGCGGGTCGATCCGGCTGCCCAGCCGCCCGAACGCGGTGTCGGCGTCGATCGCCACGACGCGGTCCTGGCGACGAAGCTCGGCGAAGATCGAGCCGACGCTGGCGGCGACGGTGGTTTTGCCGACCCCGCCCTTGCCCAGCACCCCGACCTTGTAGTTGCCTCGCAGTGCCGACCCGATGGTGGCTTCGTGGGCGGCGTCCCGTCGTTCACTGGTCGACGGCCCGGGATTGATCCGTCCGAACGAGGCCTTGAAGAGCAGGCGGCGCCAGCCGGATTTAGGACCGGCCTGGCGGGGCACCCGCGCACCCTTTGGGGCGAAGTCGATATCACTCCACGACCGCCGCTCCGGAGTGCCGGGCTGCGGGGGTGTCGCGGGCTGCGGGGGAGTGGGCCGTGACGGCGGCGCTGGAC
>NZ_JBAPMI010000257.1:0-4501 GCF_049278535.1 Mycobacterium sp.
CTTCTCGACCGCACCCTGATCTGGAACCAGCGCCACCTGCTGCACGCTCTGCGCGAATTCGAAGCCTTCTACAACCGCCACCGGCCCCACCAAGGCATCGCGAATGCCCGCCCGCTGCGCCCACTACCGCCACCGATCACCGACCCAGACCAAGTCGCCCACCTGAACGTACGCCGCCAACGACGCCTGGGCGGAATCCTCAACGAGTACGAACATGCCGCTTGACCTGCACGGATGAGATTATCGGCAAGGACAGGGCCAGCCGGATCGGGCTCATCCATAGCCGCAGGCGGCCCCGCCAATCAGCAACGTCCGGCCAATCCCGAACCCGGTTACAGGGCCAACGTTGCCTGACGTTGCACTAGCGCCTTTTGCCGGTGCGAGACGTAGTTTCGCAGCGCCTTTTACGAGCGTCTTGCTCCTTTGGCGGAGGCTCGCGCCCTGCCGACCTTGCGTTTACCGGGAGACGTACAGCGATCAGGTCAAGTCGCAGTTCCTCAGCTGCCGCCTACTGCTTTTCGAGCTTGGCCCATATCCGGGTGATGGCGGCGATGTCATCGTCATCGAGGGGATCGACGAAATATTTCTTCACTGATCCTTCGAACGTTCGCCTGATTGTCTCGGCGAAGTGCCGTCCGCTCTTGGTGAAGCTGATGAGCGATACCCGTCCGTCGCCTTGGTCGGCGTTGCGCTGGAGGTGTCCGGCGTCGATGAGGTCCTGGACCAGCCGTGATGCTCTGGTAGGGCTGACGCTGACAAGTTTGCCGGCCAGGGCTCGGACCGACTGAGGCTCGGTTTCCAGGAGCCAGCACAGGATCTCGACGGAGCTGAAGGAGATCTTGTGCTGTTCCGTCAGCACAGCGTCGATCCGCCCGGTGACCGTGGCGTGAGTAAACAGTAGGGCAAACCAGCCCTTGACCTGGTCCGGGGAAATGATCTGCGGCTGTGACACGGGTGCCTTCACACCAAGCAGCATACCTCAAGACTGAATGCCCCTCCATCTGGATGCGCGCGCACGCATCTGCTACGGTGGGTACGTAATTGCGGAAGGGGAGATCAGCCTCGTTCGCAGAGTTCTGCCAGGACCGGCGTCAACCCGCCGGCGTTACGTACCTCCGAGGTCCGCTTTGTCTCACGAAGGTCATCCGCCCTCAACGCGGATGCCTCGAAGACGGTGGCCTCGCACACCGATCGGCCGTGCGGCCGACAGAAAGGCAACGGTCACCATGCCCAAACTGGATGGCAAGGTCGCAGTGATCACTGGAGCGACGTCCGGGATGGCGTTGGCGACGGCCAAGTTGTTCGTCGCCGAAGGCGCCCACGTGTTCATCACCGGACGAGACAAGGCCAGACTGGACGAGGCGGTCGCCGCCATCGGCCACAACGTCACGGGCGTGCAGGCGGACTCGGGAAGTCTGCACGACCTGGCCCGCTTGGCCGAGACCGTGCGGGAGCAGCAAGGGCGAGTCGACGTCCTGTTCGCCAGCGCTGGCCTCGCCTCGGTGTCCGACCCGCTGGGCAGCATCACCCCGGATACGTTCGACGCGCTCGTGGGTGTCAACTTCCGAGGCACTGTGTTCACCGTTCAGTACCTGCTGCCGTTGATGAGCGACGGCGCGTCGATCATCCTGAACGGCACGACCAGCGCGACCAAGGGCATCCCCGGTGCCGGGGTGTACTCGGCGAGCAAGGCGGCCGTTCGCTCACTCGCGCGCACCTGGGCCGCCGAGCTGAAGGACCGCGGCATCCGGGTCAACGTCGTCAGTCCCGGCTCGATCGACACCGCGCTCTTCAGCACCGTCGGCCCCGAATTTCGGGAGCAGATCACCTCCGCCATACCGCTAGGACGGCTCGGGGCCAGCGAGGAGATTGCGTCCGCTGCGCTGTTTTTCGCCTCGGCGGACGCCAGCTTCGTCACCGGCGCGAACCTGGTCGTCGACGGCGGGTTCAGCCAGATCTAACGCCAAGCGAGTTCGCCGCTGCGCTCGGCATCGAGGTCCTCCGCGAGCCTCGGCTGTGGTCAGAGTATGGGCCGGACTATTACGCGGTCTTCATCCGCGACCCAGTCGGGAACAACCTCGAGTTCAAGTGCCGTGCCTCACCCGGCACCGTCACCCCGGTACGCCGAACCCAGGTCGGCGACGACGTTTGGTCGTGGCTGGCCGCACACGAATGACTGAAGGAGACACCGATGCCTGACTATGGTCATCCTCTGCGTTTCGCCACGTTCATCTCGCCCGCCAACTCCCCAGCGCACCGTCCAGTCGAATTGGCGCAGCTCAGTGAGCGGCTCGGTTTCGACTTCGTCACCTTCCAGGATCATCCCTACAAGGCCGACTTCCTCGACACCTGGACTCTGCTGAGCTGGGTGGCCGCGCGGACCGAGCGCATCGGCCTGTCCGGCAACGTGCTGAACCTGCCGCTGCGCCAGCCCCCCGCCGTGCTCGCCCGCGCGACAGCCAGCCTCGACCTGCTCTCCGGTGGACGGACGAGCCTAGGGCTCGGCGCTGGCTTCTTCTGGGACGCCGTGCAAGCAATCGGCGGACGGCGGCTCACCCCAATGCAGGGCGTGACGGCCCTGGGCGAGGCAATCGACGTGATCCGCGGGATCTGGGACGCCGACGGGCCCGGGACCCTCAATGTCGAGGGCGAGTTCTACAAGGTCCGCGGTGCCGAGCGCGGCCCCGTCCCCGCACACAACATCCCGATCTGGCTCGGCGCCCACAAGCCGAAGATGCAGGACCTGGTCGGACGCAAGGCCGACGGCTGGCTGCCGTCGCTGCCCGTCATGGAACCTGGCGGCCTGCCCAAAGGAAACGCCATCATCGACGACGCGGCACGAGCCGCAGGCCGCGACCCCCGCGACATCACCCGTCTGCTCAACATCTTCCCGGGCCAGCAGACCGCGGAAGCACTAGCCCAGATGACCCTCGAGGACGGCGTCAGCATCTTCATCCTGGCCAGCGACGACCCGGACATACTCCAACGCTTCGCCGCCGAAACGATCCCTGCCGTACGCGATCACGTCGCCTGCGGGCGTAAATAACGCGCGTGGTAGTCGCACCTGCGGCCAACGCTCTTGGTGCAACCCATCACGGCGACCAAACCATCTCAGCCGACCGACCCAGACACGACGGAGGAACACGCACCATGACCACCATCAGCATCATCGGCTCGGGCAACATGGCCACCGCCATCGGCACCCGAGCGGCCCAGCACGGTCACACCATCGAGGTAATCAGCCGCAACACCGCCAAGGCTCAGGCACTCGCTGACCAGATCGGCAACGGAGCCACCGGCGCAACGTTCGGCGCAACACCGCTCGGTGACATCGTCATCGTGGCCATCCCATACACCGACACGGTTTCCGCGGTCGCGAACTACGGCGAGTCACTCGCCGGCAAGATACTCGTTGACATCTCCAACCCGTTCAACGCCGACGCCAGCGGACTCGTGACCACCCCAGGCAACTCGGCGGCCCAGGAGATCGCCGCTGCCGCTCCCGAGGACACATCCGTCGTGAAAGCGCTGAATACGATCTTCGGCCACGTCCTCGCTCAAGACAAACCGCTCGACGCGTTCCTCGCAGGCGATAGCACCGAGGCGAAGGCACAAGTCGCCGCGTTTCTGCAGAGCATCGACTTGCGGCCCCTCGACGCGGGCGGACTCCAGATGGCCTCGGTCCTTGAATGGACCGGCATCCTGCTGATGGGGCTGGCGCGAAACGGCGCCGGCTTCAACCTCGCACTAGGCGCCGAAGTCCACTGAAGATCTCCTCTGGGTCTGGGCCGGCGACTTGTCCTGCCTGTCGGTGCCGAAAACTCGGCTACGAGCTCTGAGCTGGGAGTTCATCGTTCCGCGGACGAGCCACGTTCGGGTCGGCAGGATCGAGTCTCGTGGCTCTTCGACTGCTGTATCTGATCTTCGTCCGGCTTTTCGGCTGGGTGGTCCTGCTCGTTCGGTCCGATCGGTCCAAAGTCATCGAGATTCTGGTGTTGCGTCATCAGCTCGCGGTGTTGCGTCGGCAAGTCGCCCGCCCGCGTTGGTCATGGGCCGATCGCGCGATGGTCACAGCGCTGGCCAGGCATCTTCCGAAAGCGCGCCGAATCGGGATGCTGGTCACGCCGGGGACGCTACTGCGCTGGCACGCCGTGGTGAAACGAAGCTGGACGTATAAGCGGCGAAGACAAGTCCGTCCGCCGCTGCGGCCGGCACTGCGGGAACTGGTGCTGCGGCTGGCGGTCGAGAACCCCACCTGGAGCGAGTTCCTCAAGGCTCAGGCCGCAGGGATCTCGGCAGGTGATTTCTTCAGCGTCGAGACGATCACGTTGGCTCGGTTGTATTGCTTCGCGGTGGTGGAGCACACGGGCCGCAGGGGCCATGTAGGGGATTCCCCCCGAAGTGTGGACACCGGCTGTTAAGCGGCGAGCAGTACCTTATCGGTCTGCTGCTCGTAGTCGATCGGGCTGAGGTAGTTCAGGCTGGAGTGTCTCCTCCTCGT
>NZ_JBAPMI010000258.1:0-4588 GCF_049278535.1 Mycobacterium sp.
TGTCAAGACCAGGTCGTCAGTGGCTTGGTGCGCGGCGGAACACTCCACCCTTGTTTGCGCGTCGGTGCCGCTGCGGCTCAGGGGACAGTATCTCGGTTTGCTCCGCCGGTGCGTCGAAGTCGACAAAAGAATTCGTCGACGTTTCCAGCTCGGCTTGCTGCGCGATTTCCACGTCACGCGCGGTCCGAATCGTCACCCGCGCCAGGACGGCTCCCCCGAGAAAGACGATCAGTGCACCCAGCCCGGAGAACGATGCGATCTCGATCACCGCGCGCCTGGCATCCGTTGCTGCGATCGGCTGGCCGACGTCGCCGAGTCGCAGTGTCGGCGCGAGCGTGCGGCCGACTACGAACCAGGCGCCGGCGATGACGGCGAGCCACCCACCGAACATCGCGGTGGCGCGGTTTCCGGAAATCAGCAGCAGAAAACCGCCTAATGCGGTGACCGCGCCGGGGAAAACCTCCAGCCATGCGCGTGCCGTACTCCACACCCACGCTTTATCCGGCGGGTATCCGAAATGGAGGTAAGGCCCGATGAAGGGGATCAACGCTCCCCATGCGCCGAGGATCACTAAGAGCAGTCCGCTAACCGCACCACGGCTGCGCGGCATGTGCAGGCTGCCGAAGCCTGACCGCGAGTCATTCATTTTTCGAGTTCTCCTCAAACAGTGGACACCAGGGTGTCGAGCGCGTGCTGGTTACCCAGCTGCGCAGGGACGTGGGTCGGGGGCCGTCAACGCGCGTGCCACGCTAGCCGGGGTACCTTAGACCCGCCCTAGAGCTGGTCGGCTCGCGCTCCGCCGAGCAACGGCGCACTGTGGCACGCAAGCGGATCGTCCGCGACTTATGTACCGAGCACCCGAAGCCAGCAACCGCTGAGTTTTTTCAGGTTCCGCGCTTAGTGCGAGGTAAGACCAATCACCAGCAGGACGATGGCGATCACCGGAAAGATGCCCTGCGTCAGCGCCGCTCGGGCCTTGTCCGGGGCCGACGCCAGCAACACGAGAGCCGCCGCGGCCATGGAACCGACGCCGGCCAAGATGAGCGCCACCCCGATGCCGTGATGCCCGAGTTCGCACGCGCCGATCCCGACACCGGTGACAATCGCCAGGAAAAGGTTGTAGAAGCCCTGGTTGAACGCCAGCAGCTTGGTGGTCTCGGCTTCTTCTGGCGTCGTGCCGAATGCGGCGCGGGTGCGCTTGCTGGTCCAGGTCAGCGATTCCATCGTGAAGATGTAGACGTGCAGCAAACCGGCCAGACCTGCGAATACCAATGCGGCGGTGATCATCAGTCCTCCTTACCTGTGGTGGCGACCCTTCGCCCGGCTACGCCGCGCTCGCGATCGCCACTACTCGAACAGTCCCGGCTGCCCTAACCCGCTGGCCCGCGGTGGCGGCGTCATCCCAAGGTGAATCCACGCCTGCGGGGTGGCTACCCTGCCACGCGGCGTGCGCGCGATCATGCCGGCGCGCACCAGGAAAGGCTCGCACACCTCCTCGACGGTGGTGGCCTCTTCCCCAACAGCGACCGCGAGCGTCGACACGCCGACCGGACCGCCGCCGAAGCTGCGGGTCAGCGCCGTCAGCACGGCCCGGTCCAACCGGTCGAGGCCGAGCTCGTCGACGTCGTAGACCGCCAGCGCGGACTTGGCGACGTCGCGGGTGATCACACCGTCGGCGCGTACCTCGGCGAAGTCACGGACCCGGCGCAACAGCCGGTTGGCGATCCGCGGCGTGCCCCGCGACCGGCGGGCGATCTCCGCACCGGCCTCAGTGCCAAGTTCGATGCCGAGAATTCCCGCCGAGCGGGTGAGGACGCGCTCCAACTCGGCCGGCTCATAGAAGTCCATGTGCGCGGTGAACCCGAAACGATCACGCAGCGGGCCGGTGAGCGCGCCAGACCGAGTCGTTGCACCGACCAGAGTGAACGGCTCCACATCCAACGGAATCGACGTTGCCCCAGGGCCTTTGCCGACGACCACGTCGACCCGGAAATCTTCCATCGCCAGATACAGCATCTCTTCGGCGGGTCGCGCGATGCGGTGAATCTCGTCGATGAACAACACGTCGTGCGCGACGAGGTTGGACAGCATGGCCGCCAGGTCGCCGGCGCGTTCCAACGCCGGACCCGATGTCACCCGCAACGCCGACCCCAACTCGGCGGCGATGATCATCGCGAGCGACGTCTTACCCAATCCGGGCGGGCCGGACAACAGGATGTGATCCGGTGTGCTTCCCCGGTTTTTGGCTCCTTCGATGACCAGCTGCAGCTGTTCGCGCACACGCGGCTGGCCGATGAACTCCCCCAGCGAGCGCGGCCGCAGGCTGGCATCGACGTCACCCTCACCGACGGTCAGGGCGGCAGAGACCTCCCGGTCCTCAGGTTCTTCTTCAGTCATTTCTTCCCCAGCAGCGATAGGGCCGACCGCAGCGCCGTCGACGTGGTGGCCGCCTCATCGGCCGCCAGCACCTTGTCGGTGGCCCCCTCGGCCTGCTTCACCGCAAAGCCAAGTCCCACAAGGGCTTCCACCACCGGGCTGCGAACGCTGTGGCCGTTGACCGGTGCACCTGTCGAGGGCGAGACCGGCCCGATCTTGTCGCGTAACTCGAGCACCAATCGTTCGGCGCTGCGCTTGCCGATGCCCGGCACCCGGGTGAGCGCGTTGACGTCGCCGTCGGCCAGCGCCTGCCGCAGCGCGGTGGCGTCGTAGACCGCCAGGGTGGCCAGCGCGATCTTGGGGCCGACCCCCGAGACGCTCAACAACGTCAGGAAGAGATCGCGGGCGTCGGCGTCGGGAAATCCGTAGAGCGTCTGCGAGTCTTCGCGGACGATCATCGCGGTGATCAACCGGGCTTCGCTGCCGCGGCGCAATGTCGCGAGCGTGGACGGGGCTGCCATCAGCTTGTAGCCGACGCCCGCCGCCTCGATGACGACATGGTCGAGGGCGATCTCGAGTACCTCGCCACGCACTGATGAAATCATTTGGCGGCCTTCACTTTCGCGGCATATCGTTGGCGCTGTTCGGCGGCCCTGGCCTCGGCTTCGGCCATTCGCGCGATCATCGGCGCGCGCCAACAATGACAGATCGCCAGCGCCAGCGCGTCGGCGGCGTCGGCGGGCGTCGGTTTCGTCTGCAGCCCAAGGATTCTGGTGACCATCGCGGTGATCTGAGCCTTGTCGGCCCGGCCATTGCCCGTCACGGCGGCCTTGACCTCGCTGGGGGTGTGGAAGTGCACGTCGATGTCACGCCTGGCCGCCGCGAGCGCGATCACGCCGCCGGCCTGCGCGGTCCCCATCGCGGTGTTCGCGTTCTGATTGGCGAACACTCGCTCTATTGCGACGACATCCGGCAGGTGGGTGTCCATCCAGTGGTCGACGGTGTTACTGATCGTGAGGAGTCGACGTTGCAACGGGTCGTCGGCCGGAGTGCGAACCACGTCGACGTCCAACGCGATGATCTGCCTCCCCCGACCGCTCTCCACCACGGATAGCCCGCAGCGGGTTAATCCCGGGTCGACTCCCATCACCCGCACGCGGACTCCTACCTGTACCGAACGGTTGTTCGATACCTTAGCGGGAGGGATCGACCGCGGCGGGTAGGACACGCACGTTGACGAGTGCTACGACTCGGACGCCGGCCCGTTGGCGAACATGATCACCGACGCCTTCGGATGCTTCTCGAGAGCTTCGGTCAGGGGCACGAGGGAAACGTTGTCACCATCTGCGGAAACTATGAGAACCGAGCCGCGCTGATAGCGAGACAGTGCGTCACGAACCTGGACCAGACCGATCGACGGTGTCGAGAACTGCTGGTCGGCCTGGTCACTGGCCAGCGTGAACGGCATGCGCAGGGTGCCGGGCAGCGCGTCCAGCCAGCCGAACTCGACCAGCAGGCTTACCCAGCCGTTGTCGCCTAGTTCGTAGTAGCTGGCTACTCGCCGCAGTTCTTCGGAGTTGGGGAAGTCGTCGGTGAAGCCGCGACCGGTGCCGCTCGGCTCCCCGTAGTAGCTGGCTCGCGTGAGGCCACAAGCGGTACGCACCTGCTCGATGGTGACATCGGCACGGACGATCTCGGCCTGCAAGAAAGCTTTGAGCGGCCTACCGCGCCTGTCTGTCCGGGTCATGATTAAGACAAATATAGCCGTCCAGGATCCAGCTCAAACTGTCCTTTTTTCAGAGATGCATTCCGCAAAACGGAATCCCAAAGTCGGCTACTACCTGCAGAAATGGCGTTCAAGATCACTTCGTAAAAATTGTTCAAGATCTTTTGGCTGTTTCGCTTCCGTTACGACAACCTGAGGTTTAACTTAGCGGAACCTGAGACGGTCCAGCAACTGAGAAGGTCAAACACGCTACAAAGGGGATACAGATGGCTGGCAAGCACAACTCCAAGGCAAATCGTCAGTCGCGGAAAGCCAAGGGCCGTCGTCGCGCACGCGTGATCGGTCTCGGCGGCGGCGCCGGCGCGTTTTTAGCGTTGGGCCTCGGCCCGCTTGCCAACGCGCCATCGGCCAACGCCGATGACTTCGGAATCCTGGACAGCATCATCGGTTCCCTGTCGTCCGCAGCCCCGGCGCTCGGCTCGGGCT
>NZ_JBAPMI010000259.1:0-10359 GCF_049278535.1 Mycobacterium sp.
ATCCGAAACAGCGTGTGCTTGGAAGACATGAGACCTACGGTACTGGCCTATTCACATCAGCCACTCCGGTATCTACGGAGGAGGGGCACACTTTGTGCCCGCCTCTCAGCGACAACGGCTTCTCGAAGGGCCAGCACGCGACGGTGGATCCGATAGTCGGTTGAGCGCGGAATGTAGCCCGGGCCGTATCGGCCCCGCCCGAGTCGGTGCACCCGACCGTGCTCTACCTCCCATCGCAATGCGTCGGAGACAGCTTTCGATGGGCGCCCGCGTAACCAAAAGCCGTGGTGGTCAAGGGCATCGATCAACTCGGCGACGGTCGCCGGACCGTGCAGGGCCAGGTGCATAGTGAGCACGTAGCGTAGTTCGATGCCTCGGAGGTGACGCTGATTCATCGGCGAAACATCGCACAGAGCTACGACACCGAGCACGGTTGTCGCTGTGAGGCGGGCACATCGGGTGCCGCCTCCCGGAGTGACGGGCGTGACTCGCTAGGTCAAAGCCGCCGCGATTCGGCGCCACTGCTCGCGTGGATAGGCTTTCGGGTCGCTCAGCAACACCTGGATGCACACGTGATCGGCGCCGGCCGAACGATGCTGGGAGACCCGACGCAGGATTGCCTCCTCGTCGCCCCACGCGATGATCGCGTCGAAAAGGCGCGGGCTCACCTGTGCCAGATCCTCTTCGGAGAAGCCGGAACGCAGCAGATTGTTGGCGTAGTTCGGCAAAGCCAAATACGAACGCAGCCAGTCGGTTCCGATAGCATGTGCTTCGGCGGCGCTGTCGGTGAGAATCACGGTCTGCTCTGGCAGCAGCAATGGTCCGTCGCCCAGAGTCCCACGGGCCACTGCGGTGTGCTCGGGGGTGACGAGGTAGGGGTGTGCACCGGCGCCACGTCTCGCGGACAGTGACAGCATTTTCGGGCCGAGCGCAGCCAGCACCCGTCGTTCGGTCGGCACCGGCTGTTCGGTGGCGTCGATGGCGTCCAGGAAGGCGACGGTGGCCGCCAGCGGTTTGCGGTAGCGCCCAGGCTCGCCGGCATCGATGAGCGGCGCGTGGCTGACCCCGATACCCAGCAGGAAACGGTCGCCGTGGGCGGCAGTCAGTTCTGCGTATGACGCGGCGACGTCGCTCGGCGTGTGCATCCAGAGATTCAGGATCCCGGTCGCGATCGTGGCTTGCTTGGTCGCGGCGAGGAGGTTGCCCACCGCGTCGAAGACCGCGCCGCCAACGTCGGGTATCCACAGTGCCCGGAACCCCAACTCGTCCAATTCCGCTGCTGCGTCCGCGGATTCAGCGGGGTTGCCGTAGCGAAGCTGGCTACTCCAGATCCCGATACCGGTGAGGTCCATCGACGGTGATTCCTCTCGTGGCAGGCGGCCGTGGTTCATGGCTTCGGGGCATCGTCTCAGATGCTTACATCGGGGTAGTCGGGTACTGCCATCGAGTCGTGCATCCGTACGCCCTTGGTGTTCAACTTCGCGGCAGCCCTGGTGAATGGCGCGGGCAGCGACGAGACCAACTGTGCACCACGGGTGACGGCCCATACCCCCGCGCTGGAGCCGGGAAGGAGGGTCTTGGCGGCGCCTCGCGCGAAGACCCGGCTACGACTGACCTTCTCGGCCATCTCCTGCTGGTAGGCCGCGAATGCGCGCAGATGATCTCCGCGAGCCGCGATGAGCTCGCCGGCCAGCACGTACGCTCCGATGACCGCGAGGCTGGTGCTGCCGCCAACCGCGGGCCCCGGGCAGTATCCGGCATCGCCAACGAGGGCGACTCGGCCTCGTGACCAGATATCCAGTGAGAGTTGGCTGATCGAGTCGAAATAGAAGGTGGGCGTGTCGTCGACTTCGGCCAGCCAGCGGTCCGCCTGCGCAGCCAGCCCGGCGAGCGCGTCGCGCAGTAGTTCCTTCTGCCGCACTGTGTCTCGGTAGTGGTAGTCCAGCTCCGTCTTGCGCCGGAACATAAAAAGCGCCCGGCCGTCGTCAAGGTGCTGCGCAGTGTAGATGCCCGCCATCCGCCCAACTCCGGCGTGAATGATCATCTCGCCGTCAGGCGCAAGCGATTTGGGCACTGACACCACCGCGAGGTATCCACCGATGAACCGGGTGAGCCCGGCCTCGTCACCGAACACCAGACGCCGGACATTCGAGTGCAGCCCGTCGGCCCCGACGATGACGTCGAACCTGCGCGCCGCCGCATGTTCGAACGTCACCTCGCCGTCGGGGGAGATGGACTCGATCGAGTCGCCGAACACATACTCGATGTGCTCGCGGCCGGCGTCGTAATAGACCTCGCTGAGATCGTCGCGCATGATCTCGACGTGCCGGTCGGATGCCGCGCCGACAATCTTGGTGAGGTCGACGCGTGCTGGGCGACTCCTGCCCTCGCGATACAGCGTCAGCCGATCCGTGCCGGTGGCTAGCGATTCGATGCGCGGCAAGACGCCCATCTTCGCCGAAATCTCCATCGACGGACGGAACAAGTCCACGGCGTGGCCGCCGGTCTTTCGCAGCGCCGGTGCGCGCTCGACGACGGTGACCTCGAAACCGCCGCGCGCGAGCCAATAAGCCAGCACCGGTCCGGCGATGCTGGCACCCGAGATAAGGATCCGCATCAGACCTCCCAACGGCCTGCCCGTCTCGTATCTTCGCCGGGCTAGAGTCCGAGGTTATGCGATTCGGATTTTTCATCCCGCAAGGCTGGCGACTGGATCTGGTCGGCATCAACGTCGACAAGCACTGGGCGGTGATGCGCGACCTGGCCAGCTATGCCGACGACAGTGCGTGGGACTCAGTGTGGGTCTACGACCACTTTCACACCGTGCCGATGCCCACCGGCGAGGCAACCCACGAGGCATGGTCATTGATGTCGGCCTATGCGGCCACCACGTCGCGAGTCAAGCTCGGTCAGATGTGTACAGCGATGAGCTATCGCAATCCCGCCTATCTCGCCAAAGTCGCCGCGACCGCGGACATCATCTCCGGTGGCCGCGTCCAGATGGGCATCGGTGGTGGCTGGTATGAACACGAGTGGCGCGCATACGGTTACGGGTTTCCGTCAGCGGGCGAGCGACTGGGCCGACTCGACGAGGGTGTGCAGATCATGCGTGCCGCCTGGCGCGACGGGAAAGTCAGCTTCGCCGGCAAGCACTATCAGGTCGACGGCGCGATCGTAGCCCCGACACCGTTGCAGGACAACGGGATTCCGCTGTGGATCGCCGGCGGCGGCGAGCAGAAGACGCTGCGCATCGCGGCGAAATACGCACAGTACACCAACTTCACCGGCGAGCCGGCCGGATTTGCCCATAAGTCCGATGTGCTCGCCGGTCATTGCCGAGATGTGGGCACCGACTTCGACGCCATCGTGCGTTCGGTCAACGTCAACGCGATCGTGGACACGTCGGAGACGGCCGTCAAGGACCGCCTGCAGCGCATCCGCGATCGGCTGGTCGGCCCCGTGCCGGAGTCGGCGGCCGATGCGATGCTCAGCGGAACCAGCGGGCCGGATTCGGCCACCGGCACCACCGAGCAGGTAATCGAGCGGCTGCAGAAGCTCCGCGACCTCGGTTGCGAGTACGTGATCTGCTACTTCCCTGAAGCCGCATACGACCGGTCCGGGATCGAACTCTTTGAGCGCCAAGTGATCCCGGCGCTGAGCTAGACGTCGCTGGTGCGGTAGCGGATCTTCACCGGGGGCGCGGCCAGCAGGGGCGGCAGTTGTGTCACCTTGCCTTCGCCGGCGCGAAAGGCGCGGTAGGCCTCGTCTGCCTCGACGGTCTCCCAGATTTCGTAGATGAGCCAGTGGGCTTCGTCGTCGTCGTCGACGAGCACGTCGGTGCGCACGTTCCCGTCGAACGCCCGGGTGACTTCCAGCGTTCGGCCCATCAGCTCGCGTCCCGCGGCGACCTCGTCGGGCTTGAACCTGAGTTCCAGCGTCACCGTGACCGTCATCGTCGTCTCCTCGTGGTCGTCACTTCGTGTTGCTCACCACCGAGCACACCGTTGAACCTACGGTCGACCCGTTTAACGAAGTCGGGCGCCTCCGGAATAGAGATGAGAACGCGGTTTCCGCTTTTGCGGAACGCTGTTGTACCGTTTGGTGAGCGCATTATCGTAGCGGCGGCTGACGGAGGATCTCTCGATGCAGAAGGCAATCGATGCCACTATCTCTACCTGGCCTGATGACAACCCTCAGCTGATCGGTAGCCGGTGTGGGGACTGCAAT
Organism: Mycobacterium sp.; assembly: GCF_049278535.1. Lineage (GTDB taxonomy): Bacteria > Actinomycetota > Actinomycetes > Mycobacteriales > Mycobacteriaceae > Mycobacterium. Next base: position 4,228 of record NZ_JBAPMI010000259.1, read on the forward strand.
GCCACCACCTTCCCCGCGCAGGAGCTCTGCCCGCGCTGCAGCGGTTCGTCGATGAGCGAACACCTGCTGCCGCGCAGCGGAACCCTGATCACCTGGACCACGCAGGGCTTTCCGCCCGGCGCCCCGTATGCCGGTCCGACCGGCGATGACTTCGTACCTTTCGGGGTGGGTCTGGTTCAGCTCGGCGACGTGATCCGAGTCGAGGGCCGGCTGACCGAAAACGATCCGGCCAAGCTGAAGTTCGGCCAGCAGGTCGAACTCACCATGGTGCCGCTCACCACCGACGCGGACGGCAACGAGGTCGTCACGTTCGCCTTCCAGCCGGTTTAAGGAGACCTGACATGACCAATGATGTAGCCATCATCGGCGTAGGCCTTCACCCCTTCGGCAGGTTCGACAAGACCGCGATGCAGATGGGTGCTGACGCCATACAGTTCGCATTGAAAGACGCCGGAGTCGACTGGAAAGACATCCAATTCGGCTTCGGTGGCAGCCACGAGGTGTCCAACCCCGATGCGGTGACCCGTCTGGTCGGGCTGACAGGCATCACGTTCACCAACGTGTTCAACGCCTGCGCCACCGCGGCAAGTGCCATTCAGCAGACCGCCGACACCATTCGGTTGGGTAAGTACGACATCGGCATCGCGATCGGACTGGACAAGCACCCGCGCGGCGCGTTCACCGACGACCCGGCCAAGTTGGCGTTACCGCAGTGGTATGCCAACAACGGGCAGTTCGTCACCACCAAGTTCTTCGGCATGAAGGCCAACAAGTACATCCACGACCACAACATCTCCCAGGCCACCCTGGCCAAGGTGGCCGCGAAGAACTTCCGCAACGGCGCGATCAACCCGAACGCGTTCCGCCGCAAGCCAATCCCTGAGGATCAGATCCTCAACTCAGCGGTGCTGAACTATCCGCTGACGCAATACATGTTCTGTGCTCCGGACGAAGGCGCCGCGGCGGTGATCATGTGTCGTGCCGACATCGCGCACAAGTTCACCGACAAGCCGGTGTACGTGCGGGCCAGTGAGATCCGGACCCGGACCTTCGGTGCCTACGAGGTGCACGCCACCTTCGCCCCGTTGGACGAGGACGTCTCACCCACCGTGTACGCGGCCAAGGCCGCCTACGAGGCCGCCGGCATCGGACCGGAGGACGTCGACGTCGCTCAGCTGCAGGACACCGACGCCGGCGCCGAGATCATCCACATGGCCGAGACGGGCCTGTGCGCCGACGGCGAGCAGGAGAAGCTGGTAGCCGACGGCGCCACCGAGATCCATGGCACTATTCCGGTGAATACCGACGGCGGGCTGATCGCCAACGGCGAGCCGATCGGTGCGTCCGGCCTGCGCCAGGTGCACGAGCTGGTCCGCCAGCTGCGCGGCGAGGCGGGCGAACGTCAGGTGCCCGGCAACCCGCGCGTCGGCCTGGCCCAGGTGTACGGCGCACCCGGCACCGCATCAGCGACCATCCTGTCGCTCTAAATGGCCGGCCCCAGTAAGTCATCCGCGTCGCGGATGATGTAGCCATAGCCCTGCTCGGCCAGAAAGCGCTGCCGGTGCGCGGCGTAATCGGCGTCCTGGCTGTCGCGGGCCACCACCGAATAGAAGATCGCGCCGCCGCCGTCGGCCTTCGGCCGCAGCAACCGGCCGAGCCGCTGGGCCTCCTCCTGCCGTGAGCCGAATGTGCCCGAAACCTGCACCGCGACAGCGGCTTCCGGCAGGTCGATGGAAAAGTTGGCCACTTTGGAAACCACCAGGGTATTCACCTCGCCACGGCGAAACGCGTCGTACAGCGCCTCGCGTTCGGCCGTCTTGGTCGAGCCCTGGATCACCGGCGCGTCCAGCACAATGCCGAGCTCATCGAGCTGATCCAGATACGCACCGATCACCAACGTCGGCTCGCCGGGGTGCCGGCTCAGAATCGACTTGACCACAGCCACTTTCGAATGCGCCGTCGAGCACAGCTTGTAGCGTTCTTCGGGCTCGGCGGTGGCGTACATCATCCGCTCGCTGTCGGTCATCGTGACCCGTACCTCGACGCACTCCGCCGGCGCGATCCAGCCCTGGGCCTCGATGTCTTTCCACGGCGCGTCATAGCGCTTAGGGCCGATCAACGAGAACACGTCGCCTTCGCGGCCGTCCTCGCGGATCAGCGTCGCGGTCAGCCCCAGCCGTCGGCGGGATTGCAGGTCGGCGGTCATCCGAAACACCGGGGCCGGTAACAGGTGCACCTCGTCGTACACGATCAGCCCCCAGTCGCGGCTGTCGAACAACTCCAGATGGCGGTACTCGCCCTTGGTGCGACGGGTGATCACCTGATAGGTCGCAATCGTGACCGGCCGAATCTCCTTGCGCTCACCGGAGTATTCGCCGATCTCCTCCTCGGTCAACGAGGTTCGGGCGATCAGCTCGCGTTTCCACTGACGGCCCGCGACGGTGTTGGTGACCAGAATCAACGTCGTCGCGCTGGCTTTCGCCATCGCGGCCGCGCCGACCAGCGTCTTACCCGCGCCGCAGGGCAGGACCACGACGCCGGAGCCGCCGGCCCAGAACGATTCGGCGGCCATCTCCTGGTAGTCGCGGAGTTGCCAGCCGTCCTGCCGCAGGCTGATCGGATGTGCCTCGCCGTCGACATAGCCGGCCAGATCCTCGGCGGGCCAGCCGATTTTGAGCAACATCTGCTTGACTCGGCCGCGCTCGCTGGGATGCACGACCACGGTGTCATCGTCGATGCGGGCTCCCAGCATCGGCGCGATCTTCTTGTGGCGCAACACTTCCTCGAGCACCGCACGGTCCAGGCTAACCAGGGTCAGGCCGTGGACCGGGCTCTTCACCAACTGCAGCCGACCGTAACGGGCCATGGTGTCGACGATGTCGACCAACAACGGCTGCGGAACGGCGTAGCGCGAAAAGCTGACCAGGGCGTCGACGACCTGCTCGGCGTCGTGGCCCGCGGCGCGGGCATTCCACAGCGCCAGCGGCGTGATCCGATAGGTGTGCACGTGCTCGGGCGCGCGCTCCAATTCCGCAAACGGCGCGATCGCGGCGCGTGCCGCACCGGCGAGCTCGTGGTCGATTTCGAGCAGCACCGTCTTGTCGGACTGCACGATCAACGGTCCGTCAGTCATTCAGCGCCGCTCCTCCTCATCACTTCGTTCTGCATCGTCGCCGGCGGCATATCTCCATTATCCGTAATCCGCCGACAACTAACGCCGGTCCTCGTCGTCGGCCGGAACCACCGAGGTGATGCGGTGGATGGCGAACTCACGGGCGCGGCTGGAGGCCGAATCGAACGCGACCAGCTGTCCGCCGGCCACGGTTATCGGCGACACCACCCGCTGAGTGGCCACCCCGGCGGCGTCGACGTAGTTGATCAGTACAGTCTCGTCTTGCCGGGCGGCTCGCTGCAGCAGCGACATCGCCACCGCCGGATCGATCCGGACACTGCCGAACGGCGCAGTGGTGACTTTGCGAAGCACAGCGACGACCGCGCCGAGAGTGTCGGTGCTGGGATGGGACATCGGCCGGTGTGGGCGATGGCGCTGCGGCGCGGGAACCCGCGCTCCGCGAGCCCGGATGTCGACGATGGTGCCGGTGGAGTCCTCGGCGGCCGGTGCGAATCCAGCATCCTGCAACGTCGCGAGCACTTCGCTGATCGGTGCTTGGGATATCGCGACGGTCGGTGCCAACACCCGCAGGCCGAGATGCGCGGCGCTGGCCACCGCCTGGGCGAGTAGCGTCGGGTCTTCGCATCGCAAGAACGACGCGGCCATACCGATCCGCAATTGGCCGTGCCGGCGGGCGACATCGTCGATCAGGTAGGTCAAACCCTGCGGCACAGGTGTTTTGGAGTGCTTGTGGAAAAGGGAATGCAATTCGTCGGCAGTCTTGCCGATGTCGAGCGCATGCCTGATCGTGGGCTCGCTGATGCGGTACACCATCGCCGTGCCGGCGGACTCGACGGTGGCCACCGCTGACAGTTGCTCGGCCAGGTGGCGCTCCAGCGGCCCTGGTACCACCACGGTCAGGTCGGCCTGCACCAGAAAGTGATCGATCGGTGGCGGAAGGACCCGCGCCATGGCGGCGATCGCCTTCCCGTCGTCCGCGCCGCGGATGACCGCGCGGGCCGGTGTGCTGATCGCGCCGCGGCCCACCAGGCCGAGCGCTTGCGCCTCGTCCAGTAGGTCGGCGATCGGCCCGGGCTGTAGCCGCTTGGACCAACGGGGCCGCCGCCAGATCAACGCCGCCGACGCGGTGGTCTTGTCGACTCCGGCGCCGGCCGGCAGCTGAGCCAGCATGTCCAGCAGTAGCCGGCGGTCCAGCGGGGCCGCCGTCGAGTAGAGCGAATCCGACAGCGCAGCATAGGGTTTGGCGTCAGGGCCGCGGCTGCCGATCAACGCCGGCCTGGCCGCAAGGTCAAGCCAGGTGGTGGCAAGCAGATGCCAGCGCTCGGCGGCGGAAGCCTCGGTGAACCGGTCAGCGGCCACCGTCGGCGCCCAGTAGGGCGGCTCGCCACCGACCGGCTGTGGGTCGGGGATGCCATTGGCGATCAGGCCTGCGGCGGCGGCCAATTCGAGGACCAATCCCAGCCGGGTCTCGTCGATCCCGGTGATCTTGGCCAGTCGCCGAATCTCTCGCACCCCCAGTCCGCCGCTGCGCAGCTCGGAAATCGGTGCTGCGCTGAGTGTTTCGATGAGAACGTCCATTTCGCGCAGCAGGTCGATGACGGCACCGCCGGCTGCGGCGTCTGCGTCGGCGGCTGTGGTTTTCGACACCACCGGATCCGGTGCCGCGAGCCGCGCGGGCCCGGGTTCTTCGCCGCGCAGCACCTGCCCGACATGGCGGGGCAGGATCACCGTGTCAGCGTCGATGCGCCGCAGCAGTCCGACCGCAAGTAGTTGCGGCACTGGCCGATCCCCAGGCGCCCCGGGTGCGGCGTCACGGGTGCGCCCGAGTGGGGAGCCTTCCAGCAGCCGGTCCAGCAGCTCTCGCTGCGGCTCGTCGAGGCCGTCAAGCGCCTCGGCGATCTGCTCCGAGCTCTGCCAGGCGTCCTCCAGGGTCACCTGTCCGACGTACCAGGGCAATCCGCCGCCGGCATCGGGGGCCACTCGCAGCTCGAGGTCACCCCAGACCAGGGCGCGTTCCCTCAAGTCGTCGAGTGCGTCGAGAACCTCGGCCTCGGGTGCCCGGTCGCCGATCAGCGCGAGCAGCTTGGCAACCGGCACTGCCGCGGCGTCGGCCTGCAACACCAGCAGGGCGTCGATCACCGCGAGCCGCAAGAAATCCAGCTCGTCGGTGGCAGCCTTCAGCGACTGGCGAGCCTGAGCGCGGGCGGCCAGCGCGGCGATGCTGCCCGGTGGCGGCTGGGCGAGGTCGGGCCGCAGCTCCAGCAGACGGATCAGCCGGTCGTCGGGCAGCTCGGCCAGCCAGGACCCCAGCGGGATGCCCGGGGTGTGTTCGGTCATTGCTGACCAGCGTAAAGCAGCACGGGGAGTGCGCCTTGCCAGCCGACGGCGGGCAAGGCGGGCCGCGGGGAATCCGACGGCCGGGCCACCGAGGTCGCTCGGAACCTGTCAGAATGGACCCCGTGGCTGACAAGAAGGCGCAGAAGACCCGTTACGTCGACAACGGCTGGCCGACGACCAACCCTGACGACCATGCGGTGAGCGAACTGGCAACCGATCGGACTGGCGCGCTGTCGCCTTTCGGCGACCTGGTCTTTCCGCTGCCTGCCGACGAGCTGCCCTACGTACATCCGGTCACCGACGTCAGCCGCTAGGCGGACCGACCGCAGTTTGCGACGTCCTGCCGGCGCCGTCTAGGCGAGGGACGACAGCGCCGGGTTACCACTCACGCTCTGCGACTGAATGGCTTTGAGCAGATCCTTGAGGTAGCTCGGGTCCATGTTTTGCGACGGCGCGGGCGCCGGGTCACTCGGAGCGGGCGCCTGTGGCACGACGGTCCACTGAGCAACTGCGTCGGCCTGATGAACTTCCTGCGGCCCATCCACGGGTGCCTCGATCGCGACCGACTCGGCCTGGACCGGCTCGGCCTGCACCGGCTCGGCCGGGGGAGCGGGTGGCTCCGGGGGCGGCGGCGGTGCATCCGCGGGAGCGGGCGCCTCGGG
>NZ_JBAPMI010000260.1:0-2892 GCF_049278535.1 Mycobacterium sp.
GGCCGGTGCCCCCCACCCCACCGGTTCAGACGGCCACCTCATAGAGGTGGATCAGAACTGCTGCCCGAACAGCAGGTCGATGAGTGGCACATGGGTCCTAATCTCCTCCTGAGGCGGACGACCCTTCGACGGGTCGAAGCATATAACAGAGATCGGCAGTGGTAAGCAAATTTATAATAAAAACTCAGTTGAATCTGCGGTCCTGTTTAGTCTCCTCTTAGGGACGATTCGAGGCATGTTCGATTGGTTAAGGATTTGAAGCAGTTGGTTGTTCTGATCGTCGTGCCCGCTTCTTGAATCGAAACGTTTCGTCGCTAAACACCAGTTAGAACGCCTAACGGGCCGGTCGCCACGAAGTCATTCGACGCGCCCCTTCGCGCGACGCACTGAGCTGTCTTCGTTCATTGCGAAATTTCAATGCCTGAGAAAGTCCGGAAAATTAGATTGAAGTTCCAATTAATCGAACGGGTTGCCTGAGAAGTGCCAACATTAAGTTGACTGTCTGGCTTATAACGTTGATTTGATAAACAAGATCGTCAATTCATCGCCATTAAAGAAGATGGTCTAATTCGAGCCATCATGAGGGCCGGTATAAGTTGAACGAATTTCCGTACTTTTAGGATCAAATGACCCCTCAGGCGGGGAACTCGCGTGGGGCCTGTGGACACAGGTGGCGGCGGTAGATTGATATCGCCATGACGCGACCTGACGAACTGTCCGAACTGCGGGTATCCGATGCCGACCGGAACGGCATCCTGCGCCGTCTGCACAACGCGGTTGCGCTCGGGTTGATCGATATCACCGAGTTCGAGGAACGCTCCTCGCACGTGTCCTATGCCCGGACCCGCAATGAGTTGGACAGCCTGGTGGGCGATCTGCCGGGTCCGGGGGCGATCGTCACATCCGCCGCCGACCGGGTCGAGTTGCGCGGCTGGGCCGGATCGCTCAAGCGCCACGGGGAGTGGACGGTGCCCACCCGACTGGCGTTGGTGCGCCGGATGGGTTCGGTCGAGCTCGATCTGGTCAAGGCCAGGTTTGCCGGTCCGGTGGTCGTGATCGAACTCGACATGCGATTCGGGTCGGTGGAGATCCGGTTGCCCGAGGGGGCCAGCGCGTCGATTGACGACGTCGAGGTGTACGGCGGCAGCGCCAGCGACCGGCGGAAGATCGCGCCGGCCGAGGGCACGCCGCACGTCGTGCTCACCGGTCGGGTGGTGTGCGGCTCGGTCAAGATCAAGGGGCCGCGTCGCTCGCTCGTGCGCCGCCGCGGCCGTGCCTGACCCGGCGAGATCCGGATACCCTGACAGCATGCCCGTTCGTTCCGCACTGTCCGCCGGAGTGCTCTCGCCGACGCTGCCGGTGCCGAAGTCGATTCCACGCCCGGAGTACGTCGGCAAGCCGACGGCGCGCGAGGGCACCGAGCCTTGGGTGCAGACGCCCGAGGTGATCGAAAAGATGCGGGTTGCCGGGCGAATCGCCGCCGGCGCACTCGCGGAGGCGGGCAAGGCCGTCGCACCTGGACTGACGACCGACGCGCTGGATCGCATCGCGCACGACTACATGGTCGACCACGGTGCCTATCCATCGACGCTGGGCTACAAGGGTTATCCCAAATCGTGCTGCACTTCGCTGAACGAGGTCATCTGCCACGGCATCCCCGACTCGACCGTGATCGAAGACGGCGACATCGTGAACATCGACGTCACCGCCTATATCGACGGTGTGCACGGTGATACCAATGCCACCTTCCTGGCCGGCGACGTCGCCGAGGAGCACCGCCTGCTCGTCGAGCGCACTCACGAAGCGACGATGCGAGCGATCAAAGCCGTCAAACCGGGCCGCGCACTGTCGGTGGTCGGCCGGGTTATCGAGTCCTACGCAAACCGGTTCGGCTACAACGTAGTTCGCGATTTTACCGGCCACGGTATCGGGACCACCTTCCACAACGGGCTGGTGGTACTGCACTACGACCAACCGGCCGTCACCACCATCCTCGAGCCAGGGATGACGTTCACGATCGAGCCGATGATCAACCTCGGATCGCTCGACTACGAGATCTGGGACGACGACTGGACGGTGGTCACCAAAGACCGCAAGTGGACCGCGCAATTCGAGCACACCCTGCTGGTCAACGAGTCCGGCGCGGAAATCCTCACGCTGCCGTGATCGCCCGGCGGTGAGCGGCGCGCTGCTGGTCGCCGGCACGACGTCCGACGCAGGCAAATCGATGGTGGTCGCCGGACTCTGCCGATTGTTGGTGCGCAAAGGAATTCGGGTGGCGCCGTTCAAGGCGCAGAACATGTCGAACAACTCGGTGGTCGCGCTGGACGGTGGGGAGATCGGGCGGGCGCAGGCGTTGCAGGCGCGGGCGTGCGGGCTGGAGCCGAGTGTGCGGTTCAATCCGGTGCTGCTCAAGCCCGGGAGTGATCGACGCTCGCAGTTGGTGGTTCGGGGGCGGGCCGTGGATACGGTCTGGGCGCGGGACTATTTCCGGCATCGGCGGCAGCTGCGCGAGGTCGTGGCCGGTGAATTGGCCGCCCTGCGTGCCGAATACGACGTGGTGATCTGTGAGGGAGCCGGATCGCCCGCCGAAATCAACCTGCGGGCAACGGACTTGGTCAACATGGGTCTGGCGCGGGCCGCGAACCTTCCGGTCGTGATCGTCGGCGACATAGACCGCGGCGGGCTGCTCGCGCACCTGTTCGGGACCGTGGCGGTGCTCGACGAGCAGGATCAGGCGCTGATCGCCGGGTTCATCGTGAACAAGTTCCGCGGTGACGTCTCGCTGCTGGAGCCCGGTTTGCGCCAACTCGCCGATCTCAGCGGACGGCCCACCTACGGCGTGATTCCCTACACCGACGACCTGTGGCTCGACACCGAGGACGCCGTCCC
>NZ_JBAPMI010000261.1:0-16038 GCF_049278535.1 Mycobacterium sp.
ATGTAGTCGATCTCTGACGGCTGCAACCGCGCCGCGGCCAGCGCCGCGCGCAGGACCGCCTGCTGGGCCGGTCCGCTGGGCACGGTCTGCCCGCTGCTCGGACCGTCCTGATTCACCGCAGATCCTCGGACCAGGGCCAGCACCGTATCCCCGTCGCGGACAGCATCACTGAGGCGCTTGAGCACCACCACGCCGCAACCCTCGCTGCGCACATAGCCATTGGCGGCAGCGTCGAACGTCTTGCACTGGCCGTCGGGAGCCAGCATCCCCCACCGCGAGCAGGAGACGCTGTTTTCCGGAGTCAAGATCAGGTTGGTCCCGGCGGCCAGCGCCAGATCCGTTTCGCGACGGCGCAGGCTCTGGGTAGCCAGGTGGATGGCGACCAGCGACGACGAGCATGCGGTGTCGAGCACCACGGCCGGGCCGTGCACGCCAAGGAAATACGACAGCCGTCCCGCGGCGAAGTTCGACGCGTTGCCGAACGGCAGGTAGGGGTCGAAGTCTTCCGGGCGTACCACGCCGTCAGTCGAAAGCCAGTAGTAGTCGCTGGTGGTCAGACCGACGTAGATCCCGGTCTGACTGTTGCGAATCGCCTTGGGCGTGGCACCGGCGTTTTCCAGTGCCTCCCAGGAAACTTCAAGGAGCAGTCGCTGCTGGGGGTCCATCGCCACCGCTTCTCGCGGCGAGATCCAGAAGAACTCGGCATCGAATTCATCGGGGCGCCAGGAGGTGAGGAAGCCACCCTCCCGGTTGCAGATCGTGCCCGGCCGGGTGTGGTCCTCGGAGAAGTAGGCGTCGGCGTCCCAGCGGTCCTCGGGCACCCGGATCACGCCGCTGACCCCGTCATGCAGCAGCTGCCAGTAATCGTCGGGAGTGCTCACACCACCGGGGAGCCGGCAGGCCATCCCGACCACGGCGATCGGTTCGACGTCGGCCTTTTCGGCGATCTCCAGCCGAGCCGTCAGGTCATCGATCTTGCGTAGCGCCTCGGTGATGATCGCCCGACGATCTGGCGGTGCAGTCATCCCGCTCAACCCAGCCTTTCGGACAGCTCTTTGAGGAGTTCGTCATCGCTGAAGTCCTCGTAGTCGTCGGCACTTTCGTCCTCGGCGGCTTCGGCCACCTCCGGAAGAATGGTGGCCAGGTAATCGGACAACGCCTCGACGGTCGGATAGTCGAACACCACCGACGCGGGAAGCGTCTCACCCAGGCTGTCCGAGAGAGCACGCTGAAGGGTCACGCTCATCAGCGAGTCCATGCCGGACTGGAAGAAGCCCGCTGTCGGGTCGAGCAACTGCGACGACGCCAGCCCCATCGCGGCGACAACCTGCGCGGTGACGTGATCGACCAGAATGCCACTGCGACGGGTTGGTTCGGCCTCGCGCAACGCATCCCGGAATTCGGTGCTGCGCGCCGTCGAACTGTCGTCACTGCCACCCTTGCTCAACAGGTCGTCCACGATGCGCAGGGCTGCCCTGGTGCGGTACGCCGCGGCCAGCAAGGGCCAGTCGGCGGCGACGACAGTCGGACGCGCCTGGGCGCCGGGCCCGGTGAGCAACGGCAGCGCCTTGATGGCGACGTCGTCGGCCATCGGCTCCAGACCCGAAGCCAGGGTGACCTGACGTTCCTCTTCGGATTGAGTGTCGGACAACGACTTCCAGAGTCCCCAGTTGATCGCGGTAGCCGGAAGACCGGCGGCCCGCCGGGCCATCGCGAAGGTGTCCAGGAACGTGGTCGTCGCCGTGTAGTGCGCCAGCCACCGCGATCCGGTCAGACCGGAGATCGACGAGAACAGCACGAACTGCTCGACCGAGTGACGCAGCGACAGTCGGTGCAGCAGCGAGACCACGTCCAGCTTGGGCCGGAACATCGCGGTGACGTCGTCACTTGTCATCTCCAGCAACGTGATCGGGCCACCGCCGAAGGCCGCGACGTAGATGCCGGCCAGCGCTGGCAGGTCGGCGCCGAAGCGGTCGAACAGCGCGCTCATCGCGGATTCGTCGGCCGCGTCGGCCGCCGCCGTCATCACAGTGGTGCCGCCCGGCGCCAAGCGGGCGGCCAGATCATCCAGACGCGAACCGGGGTTGCGCGACACCGCGACGACGGTGCCCGCGCCCGAGTCGGACAGCTGCTGGATCAGGTGCGGCCCGATGTTACCAGTCGCGCCGATCACCAGATAGCTGCTGTCCTTGGACAATTCGGCAGGCGCGGTCGATGGCGGATATCCCTTGTGCAGTCGCGGAACGCGGCGCAGACCAGCCCGGTAGACGACCTGGTCTTCGTCGTCGGCGGCCTTCGCCTCGTCCACCACGTAGCGGGCAGCCAGTGCGTCGGGAACCGACTCGTCGACATCGATGACGCGACCCCAGAATTCGGGATGCTCCAGCGCCAGCGTGCGGCCCAGGCCCCACAGCACGGCGTGGGCGGGGTTGGCCCGGTCGCCCTCGGTGACCGGCTGTGCGTTGCGGGTAAGCAGATACAGGCGAGGTGCGACGCCCATCTCGGCGATCGCCGCGGTCAGTCGGCGTGCGGCATTGAAGAACTCATATCCCGCTTCGGCTTCGAACTGGCCACCGGCCGGCGGCGGTGCGTACAGCACATGGGTCACCCCGGCGAGCGCGTCGGTGATCGCCGCCGGGTCGGCGTCTTCGGCCAGCAGCGACGTCGACTCCACGTCCGCGGCGAACTCGTCGCCGAGGACGTGCCCGATCTCGGGCCCCAGCCCGGAGTCGGTGATCACCAGCCACGAGCTGTCAGCGTCGCCGTCAACCGCGGCAAGGGCGCGGGTCGGCCAGGACAGCTGGCAGTACCACTCCGACGGGATCGGCCCGTCGACAGATGCAACCGGATCGCCAACGGCGCCAGCCTGTCTGACCGATGAAATCGGCCGGGGGTTGACCCAGTGGTGGCCGTGGTGCCATGGCGTGGTCGGCAGCACGGGATGCGGCTCGACCGGGTGCGGGGTCTGCGGCGGATGACTGGTGTGGACGGTGTTGAGGTTGGTGTGGAAGCGGACGCCGTCGTCGCCGTCGCGCCACAGCGTTCCCACGCTGTGGTGATGGCTGGTGGGATCCAGCGTGTCGCCGACGGCGTGGGTCAGGATCGGATGCGCGCTGATCTCGACGAAGGTGCCGTGCTCCTCCGCGGCGGCGGTGACGGCCTGGCTGAGCAGTGCCGGCTGACGCACATTGGCGACCCAGTAGTCGGCATCCAGCATCGGCGACGTGACGCCCTCGGTGACCGTCGAATAGAACGGGATGGTCGGGATCTCGGGAGCCAAATCCTCCAGAGCCGAGCGCAATTCGTCCAGGATCGGGTCCATCAGCGCCGTGTGCGACGCCACCTCCATGTTGACCCGGCGGGCGAAACGATTCTGCGCGCTCACCGCGGCGATCACCGCGTCGACCGGGGCGACCGGGCCGGCGATCACTGTCTCGCGTGGCGAAATATAGCCCGCCACACTGACTTCGGGGTAGTCGGCAAGCAATGTCGCGGTTGCCTCGGGATCGAGTTTGAGCAACGCCACCGCGCCCTGGCCGGCCAGCTTCGACATCAACTGGGAACGGATGGCGATCACCCGCAGACCGTCGACCACGCTGAGCGCCCCGGCGACCACCGCCGCGGTGACCTCGCCCATCGAATGGCCGATCACCGCGTCCGGATGCACCCCGTACGAACGCCACAACTCGGTCAGCGCGAGCTGCAATCCCATCAGTACCGGCTGGACCTGCGCGTCGCCGCTGATCGCATGGCCGTTGGCGATGATCTCCTGCAGCGAAAACCCGACCTGGTCAACGAAAATCGGGTCCAGCTCGCCGATCGCCTCGGCGAACACCGGCTCGTCGGCCAGCAGCTGCCGACCCATGCCCGCCCAATGTGAACCCTGCCCCGGGTAGACGAACACGGTTCCGGGACTGCACGGTCCGTCGTGCGCGCCGACCACACCTTCGGCGGTGCGGCCGTCGGCCAGCGCCGTCAACTGCTCCACTGCCTGCGCCTTGTCGCGGGCGCAGACGGTGGCGAACTGAGGGTGGCGCTCACGGTGATAGTTGAGTGTGTGTGCCACATCGGGCAGTCGCACCTCGGCGCCCGCTCCCTGCAGCCACGTCGCGAGCGACCCGGCCTGCGAAGCGATCCGTTCATCGGACTTGCCGGACAACACCAACGTGGTTACCGCGGGGTCGGCCTCGCGGATGACCGGCACCGGGGCGGGGGCCTGCTCGATCACTGCATGCGCGTTCGTGCCACCGAAGCCGAACGACGAAACACCTGCCCGTCGCGGATGCTCGGTCTGCGGCCATTCCTGTTGCTCGGCAACCACTTTCAGACGCAGCTGGTCAAAGGCGATGTGCGGGTTGGGGGCCTTGTAGTGAAGACTTCCGGGGATGCTGCCCCGATGCACCGCGAGCACCGCTTTGATCAGGCCCGCCACGCCGGCCGCGGCTTCGAGGTGTCCGAGATTGGTTTTGACGGTGCCGATCAGCAGTGGCGCTTCTTCGGCGCGCCCGCGTCCCAGGACCGTGCCGAGCGCGCGCGCCTCGATCGGGTCGCCCAGTGGCGTGCCGGTTCCATGGGCCTCGACGTAGTCGACTTCCTGTGGTGACACGCCCGCATTGGTGTAGGCCGAGCGCAGCACCGCCATCTGAGCGGCGGGGTTGGGTGCCAACAGGCCGTTGGACCGGCCGTCCTGGTTGACCGCCGACCCGCGCACCACCGCCAGCAACCGATCGCCGTCGCGCACGGCGTCACTGAGTCGCTTGAGCACCACGACTCCGCAGCCCTCGCCGCGGATGAACCCGTCGGCGTCGGCGTCGAACGCATGGCAGGCACCGGTCGGCGACAGCGCGCCGGTCTGGTCGAACGCCCGGACGACGCTGGGCGCCAGCATCAGGTTCACACCAGCCGCCAGGGCGACGTCGGAGTCTCCGATGCGCAGGCTCTGGCAGGCCATGTGCAGCGCGACGATCGACGAGGAGCATGCGGTGTCCACGGTGATCGACGGCCCGCGCAAATCCAGGAAATACGACAACCGGTTGGCGATGATGCTCAGTGCGCCACCGGAGTTGGTCCAGGCGTCGACACCGGTCAGGTCCATGCCGGCCACGTATCCGTAGTCGGTGTAGCATGCACCGGCGAAGACACCGGTCTGCGAGCGGCGCAGCGAGCTCGGCGGAATTCCCGCGTGTTCCAGTGCCTCCCAGGCGACTTCAAGCAGCATGCGCTGCTGTGGATCCATCTTGGCGGCTTCGCGGATCGAGATGTCGAAGAATTCGGCGTCGAAGGCGTCGATGTCCGCCAGGTATCCGCCGAACTTGGTGGTGTGGCTCAGCGCCGCCGCGACCTCCGGCGTTCCGTCGTCGAACGGCGCCCAGCGCTCCGGCGGGACCTCGGTGACCCCGTTCTTGCCGTCGCACATGAACTGCCAGAACTCGTCCGGGCCGGAGACGCCGCCGGGGAATCGGCAGCCCAGACCGATCACCGCGATCGGCTCGCCGAGGTGGCTACGTTCCACCTCGAGCTCGGCCTCGCTGGCGAAGGAGTCGGTGCCGGTCAGGAACCGCGCCAGGTCGCTGATCGTCGGGTGCTGCCAGAACTCGACCGGTGAGACTTTGCGGCCGAGCAGCTCGGTCAGCTCGCCGGATAGCACAACCGCGTCGCGCGAGCCCAGACCGAGATCGCTCATCGGGGCGTCGAAGTCGATGTCGTAGAGACTGCACCCGACGTTGGTGACGAGGTAGTCAGCCAGCCAATGCCGTAGTGCGTCCTCGTCGTACGACGACGTCATCAAATGCCCCTCTCACTGCCAGCCGGAGCTGACTCGACGCTGTCGAACAGCTCGCTCAGCACGCCGCCGTCCGAATCCCCCAACACGTCGATCTCGCTGTCCGATTCTGTCTGCGGCAAAACCTTTTTCGCCAGGTGTTCTGCGAGTGCCACGATAGTCGGGTAGTTGAACAGCATCGTCGCGGACAGCTCGATCCCAACGAATTGCTCGGTGTCCCGGCGAACCGACATCGCCATCACCGAGTTCATGCCCAGCTCAGCGAACGGACGGTCGAGCTCGAGCTCGGATTCGGGCATCTGCAGTTCGCGCGCCAGGATGGCCCGCAGCCCGGCCTGCATCTCGCGAACCACGTCCTCGGCGGGCATCTCCGCCCAGGCCGGTGACGTGGCCTTTGGCTCGGTGTCCGCGGGTCCGTCCGCCGACGGCAGCGGTGCCATGACGGCCTGCGCGACGTCGTAGCGGGCAAGGTGGTCCCAGGCGGCAAAGGCTTCCTCGGCGCTGATCGGCCGTGACCCGAGCCGCTCGAGTTCTTGTAGCGCTATCTGCGCTTCGGCGCCGAAGCCAAGCCCGCGCCAGGCCACCCAGTCCTGGCTGACGGTGTGGCAGCCCTGCCGGTGCCGCAGTTGGGCCAGGCCGTCCAGGTAGGCGTTGGCCGCCGCGTAGGCGCCCTGGCCCGGGACACCGAACACGGCGCCGGCCGCGGCGGTCAGGAACAGGAAATCCAGGGTGCCGGGCGGGAAGGTCTGATGCAGCACCTGCGCGCCGGCGATCTTCGGCCATACGGTCTGCCGCAGGCGGTCTTCTTCGAGCTCGGTGAACAGGTGGGCGTCGGTGATACCGGCGCCGTGGACGACGCCGCGGATCGGCACAGCGCCCTCGGCGTCGCGTTTGGCCAGCAGGGCCTGCATGGCCTCGGGCGAGCCGATGTCGAGGGCCACGGCTTCGACGGCAACGCCGCGCATCTCCAGCGCCCGGACGGCGTCGATCTTCTGCTTGGTGTCGGCGTCGTTGGCGTCGCTGTCCCAGTCGCGCCGGGGCGGCAACGCGGTGCGGCCGGCCAGGATCACCCGCCGGGCACCGTGGTCGGCCAGCCAGCCGGCCGTCAGCAGACCAAGCGCACCCAGACCACCGGTGATCAGGTAGGCCGCATCCGGGCGGCACCGCAGTGGCTCGCGGACCGGCTCGCCGGATACCGGCGTCAGCGCCGGCGCCAGGAACTCACCGTCGCGCAGCGCCAGAATCGACTTCGCGGGCGTCCGCAGGACCGTAGCCAACGCGGACACCAGGCCACCGACGTCCGAGCCGTCCGGCAGGTCGATCAGGCCGCCCCACAGCTGCGGCTGCTCGGCCCGGATGACTCCGGCCGTTCCCCACATCGGGCTCTGCGCGACTGCGGCGTCCGAGCTGCCTTCACGAACACCGCGGGTGATGATCCACAGCGTGACCGGATGGCTTTCGTCGCGCTCGGCCAGCCCGCCGACCAGATCGACCAGCTCCATCGACATGCGCACTACGGCGTCGACATCGGTTTCACCGGAACGGGATTCCGCAACGTAGAGGACGTAGCGCGCGTCGGCGACGGCGGCCGACGTATAGCCGTCGCGAGTCAGCCCGTCGCGTAGCGTGCCGACAATATCGTTGTCGCCCAACACCGCAACCGTGCTCGGGCCGGCTTGGTCGGCGCCGCCCTCGTCCGGCGAAAAGGGTTGCCAGTCCAGCGCATGCACCATCGACGCGGGATCGTCGCTGCGGCCGGCCGCCGCTCTCGAATCCACCGCCGCGTAGCGAAGCCCGCGCACCTCGACGCACGTACTGCCGTCCGGCGCGGTCACCACGATGTCAACGATCAGCGCTTCGTCGCTGCCGTCGCGGCGGCGCACCTCGACGCGACCGCGCGGGTCGGCGAGATCGGCGTCGAACCGGACGCCGGCGACGGTGGCCGGTACCATCAGCCGCGGGTTCTCGCTGTCCAGCAGCCGGCCAATGTGAATTGCGGCATCCAGCAACGCAACTGACGAGGCTCGGGTGAGCTCGACGTCGGCGTGCAATTCGCCGGCCTTGGACTTGCACGAGTCGATCGACCAGCCGAACGGGCGTCCCTCGCTGCCCCAGGTCTGCCACAACGATGTCACCGAGTCGTCGGTGAACTCGGCGTCACCGGAACCGGCCACCGCGCTGCCGGTCGCCTGGTCGCCTTGCCCGCGGGTGATGCGAGCGGTGACATGCCGGATCCAGTGCTGGGCCGGACCGCCGGACGCAGCGCTCGACGACACAGTGACCGACCCACCGTCGGCAACCACCTGAACCACGCGCGGCTCGTCGACGACGATCGGGTACTCGAAGCGGATGTCGGATACCGCCGATCCGTCGCACTCGGCCGCCGCCTCCGAAAGCGTCTGCAGCAGAACGGATATCGGGATGATCTCCACGCCGTTGTTGTGGTGCGATCCCGGATACGGCTTGGTCGTCGGCGTCAGACGCGCCTGCCACAGATGCGCCGGCGGTGTCGCGGCGACCGGGATGTGCTGACCGAGCAGCGTGCCGGGCCGGGGCGCCGACTCGGCGGCCTTCACGAACTCCTCGGCGCTGATCCAGTGTTGGGTGTGATGCCACGGCGCGCCCGGGAGAACGGGATGCGGCTCGGGCGGGTGCGGCAGCGTGGGCGGGCGCCGGACGTGCGTGCGGTTGAGATTGGTGTGGAAGCTGACCGTGTCATCGTCCTTGCGCGACAACGTCCCAACGCTGTGGTGGTGGACGGACTCCAGTGTTTCGGTGACGGCGTGCGTCAGCGTGGGGTGCGGGCTGATTTCGATGAACGTGGCGTGCTGCTCGGCGGCGGCGCTGATGGCCTGGTGCAGCCGCACCGGCTTGCGCACGTTGTCAACCCAGTAGTCGGCATCCAGGGTAGGCGTCACGTTGGCGTCGGCAACGGTGGAGATGAATGGGATCGTTGGCGGCTTGGGCCTCAGATCGGCTAGCGCTGAACGCAATTCGGACAGAATGGGATCCATCAGCGCGGTGTGCGAGGCGACTTCCATGTTCACCCGCCGTGCGAAACGCTCCTGCGCACTCACGGCGCCGATCGCCGCGTCGACCTGTGCCACCGAGCCGGCGACCACCGTTTGGCGCGGCGACAGCAACCCGGCCACGCTTACTTCGGGATACTCGGCGAGCAACTCCTGCGCCGCGTCGGCGTCCATCTCCAGCAGCGCCACCGCGCCCTGGCCGGCCACCTGCGACATCAGCCGGGACCGGGTGCCGATCACCCGGAGGCCCTCGTCGGGAGTCAGTGCGCCGGCCACGACGGCCGCGGTCACCTCGCCCATCGAATGGCCGATCACCGCATCGGGTTCCACGCCGTAGGAACGCCACAGCGCGGTCAGCGCCAATTGCAGACCCATCAGCACCGGCTGGACCCGCGCGTCCCCGGTCACCCGCCGGCCTTCGGTCAGCACCTGCTGCAGGGAGTACCGCATGTGCTCGATGAACAGCGGCTCGAGCTCGGCGACCGCCGCGGCGAACGCCGGCTCGTCGGTCAGCAGTTGCCGGCCCATGCCGGGCCACTGCGACCCCTGGCCCGAATACACGAAGACCGTGCCCGGTTTGCACACACCCTCGTGGGGGCCGACCAGGCCGGGCGCCGACTGGCCGGCGGCCAACGCCTGCAGACCGGCGACGGCTTGGGCGCGATCGCGCGCGGACACGGTGGCGAATGTCTTGTGGTGAGTGCGGTGGTGGTTGAGCGTGTGGGCGACGTCGGTCAGCGACACCGCGGCGCCCTCGCCGATCATCCAGTCGGCAAGTGTGCCGGCCGTCGATGCGATCCGGCCCGGGGTCTTGCCCGACACCACCAAGGTGCTGATTACCGGTTCCGGTTGTGGCACAGTGTTTTTCGATGGCTCCGGTGCCGGAGCTTGCTCGATGACGACGTGCGCATTGGTGCCGCTGACCCCGAAGGACGACACTCCGGCCCGGCGCGCGCGCCTGACGGCGGGCCAGTCCATGCCGTCGGCGGCGATGGTGAATTTCGACGCGCCCTCGACGGCGTTCGGCGTGAGCTTGGTGAAATGCAGATGCTGCGGAATGTAACCGCGCTGCACGGTGAGAACGGTCTTGATGAAACCTGCGATGCCGGCGGCCGACTCCAGGTGACCGAGGTTGGTCTTGACCGACCCCAGTACCAGCGGCGCCGAGCCGTTGCGCTCACCGAAGACCTGGTGCAGCGCGCCCAATTCGATCGGGTCGCCCAATGCGGTGCCGGTGCCGTGCGCCTCGATGTAGTCGATGTCCGACGGCTCGAGTCGGGCGGCCGCCAAAGCCGAACGAACCACGGCCTGTTGGGCCGGACCGCTGGGCACGGTCTGCCCGCTACTGGGTCCGTCCTGGTTGACGGCCGATCCGCGCACCACCGCGAACACCGAATCGCCGTCGCGCATCGCATCGCCGAGCCGTTTGAGCACCACAACCCCGCAGCCCTCGCTGCGCACGTAGCCGTCGGCGCTGGCGTCGAAGGTCTTGCACCGGCCGTCTGGCGCCAACATCCCCCACCGCGAGGTGGCAACGCTGTTTTCCGGGCTCAACATCAGGTTGACCCCGGCCACCAGTGCCTGGTCGCTCTCCCGCCGGCGCAGGCTCTGACAGGCCAGATGCACCGTGACCAGTGACGACGAGCAGGCGGTGTCGAGAACGACTGCCGGGCCGTGGGCGCCCAAGAAATATGACAAGCGTCCGGCAGCAAAGTTCGCCGCGTTGCCGAACGGGACGTGCGGGTCGACCTCTTCCGGTGGCAGCCGGCCGGCCAGGGTCAGGGTGTAGTCGTAGGTGGTCATACCGACGAACACCGAGGTCTGGCTACCACGAATCATCGGCGCCGTGATGCCGGCGTTTTCCAGTGCCTCCCAAGTGACTTCGAGCAGGAGCCGCTGCTGCGGGTCCATCGCCGCGGCCTCCCGCGGGGAGATGCCGAAGAACTCGGCGTCGAACTCGTCGGGCCGCCACGAGGTGAGGAAACCACCCTCTTTGCTGATGATGGTTCCGGGCACCGAGTGGTCGTCCGAATAGAAAGCGTCGGCATCCCAGCGTCCCGACGGGACCGCGACGATGCCGCTCTCGCCGTCTTGCAGCAGCCGCCAGAACTGATCGGGAGTGTTCGCCCCGCCCGGGAGCCGGCAACCGATTCCCACCACCGCGATCGGCTCGGTGTCGCCCTTTTCGGCGATTTCCAGCCGAGCGGTCAGGTCGTCGATCTTGCGCAACGCCTCGGTGATAATGGCCCGACGGTCCGACGGTGCAGCAGTCATCGCCCTCCCCCCGGTCTGTCGGAAAGTTGTTGCAGTACCACACCGTGTGCGAGAAACGCCGCCTCGCGCACCGATGTCATCCGGGCGTATCCAGTCGGTTCGCGTCGTCGCGCCCACAACGTTCATCCCAGCCGAAGTGACTGATGTTACCGCCGCCACTCGGCTGTTGCCGAATGCACCCCCCCTGCACAGCGGGTATCGAAAATTCGTTGGATGACAATGGCTTTACTCCCGCTGCGGTGTAAAGCCGTTTGGATCCCACCATGCGGACCTGTCGGCATTGCCGACAAGCGTCACGCAGTGGAATCCAAACGGCTGAAGTCGTCCTGCTGGTAGACCTCAACACACGAGGACCGGCGGATCTTCCCGCTGGTGGTGATCGGAATCGAGCCAGGCGGAACCAGCACCAGATCGGCCACCCGAAGTCCGTGCGACTTCGAAATGGCTGACGTCACTTGTGCTCTCACATTGCGAAGGCGCTCCTGCATTTCCTCGGAGTTGCCCTTGTCCTTCATCTCCGCGATCACGACCAGCCGCTCGGTGCGGCCGTCCTCGATGGAGATGGCCGCGACACGGCCGCCGCTGATCTCCTGGGTGGTCGCCTCGATGTCGTCGGGGTAGTGGTTACGCCCGTCGACGATCAGCAGGTCCTTGATCCGGCCGATGATGAACAGCTCGCCCTCGTAGATGGTGCCCAAGTCACCGGTGCGAAGCCACGGGCCCAGCGGCGTGCCGGACGACGGGTCGACGAGCTGACCACCGAAGGTCTTCTGCGTCTGTTGCGGCTTGCGCCAGTAGCCCGCGGCGACGTTATCGCCGTGCAGCCAAATCTCGCCGACCATGCCGGCCGGGTTCTCGACGCGGTTCTCCGGGTCGACGATGCGGATCGTCGACGCGCGCGGGATGCCGACGCTGACCAGCTCGACGCCGGTCTCGTTGCCGCACGCCTCGGCGTGGCCGGCGGACAGCTTCTCGTAATCGAAGGTGGCCACCGTCGGGGGCCGCCCCGGTCCGGACGAGTTCACATAGACCATCGCCTCGGCCAGGCCGTACGACGGCTTCAGCGAGCTGGCCGGGAAGCCGAACTCCGAGAAGCGGTCGATGAACCGCCGGATCGTCGCCGCGTGCACCCGCTCGCTGCCGGACAGCACGGTGTGCACGCCGGACAGGTCGAGCCCGGCCATGTCCTCGTCGGTGGTCCGCCGCGCGGCCAGCTCGAACGCGAAGTTCGGCACCGCGGTGAACGTGCGGGTGTTGATGGCCAGTTCCTTGACCCAGCGTGCCGGGCGCTGCAAGAACGCCATCGGGCTCATCAGCACCGAGTGCAGACCGAGCGTGAGTGCGCCGGTGATGCCCAGCAGCAGGCCCATGTCGTGGTAGACCGGCAGCCAGGACACCAGGGTGGTGTCGGTCGGCGGGACCGCGCCCTCGGCCTCGAAGTAGTCCGCCTTCACCTGCTCGATGTTGGCCAGGATGTTCTTGTGCGTGACGACCACGGCCGCCGGCGAGCGCGTCGAACCGGAAGTGTACTGCAGCACAGCGTTCTTGGTCCGCGGCGCGGGCGGAGCCTGGAAGTTCGGCTCCACATCCAGGTCGAGGCTGTCGACCTCAATCAGCGCCGGCGCCGTGCCGGGCAGTGAACGGGCGCAGCTGGCAACGTCATCGACGACGGCCGTCGTGGTCAGCAGCACCGTAGGAGCGCAGTCCTGCAGGGCCGCCGTGGCTCGCTCGTCGTGGGCGCCGAACTGCGGGACGGGCAGCGGAACCGCCACGAGCCCGGCCTCTAACGCTGCGTAGAACGCGACGATGTAGTCGAGGCCCTGCGGCGCGAGGATGGCCGCCCGGTCCCCCGGCGCTCCGCAGGACGCGATCTCAGCGGCGAGCGCCTGCACCCGGCCGCAGAGCTCGAACCACGTGAGCGTCTGGGAGTAGCCGGCCGGGTCGATCTCGTAATCGCGGTACGTGTAGGCCGGCGCATCAGGTTGCTGCCGGGCCCAATCCCGCAGCACCGCGGGAATAGAGGCTTCGGTTACTACCATCGCGTCACCACCCCTTAAGACCTAGAGCCCGGACAGAAACTAGACGGGCGCTTGTGATGCAGGAGATTAACAGGGGCGTCGCACATCTCGGACCAAAAACCCAAGAATGTAATACGCGCGCCAAACAACTGCCCTGTTTCGCCAGCGTCATTGCTGGGATCATAGGTTTGCTATGCGGATCGCAACTGGCTGCGTGCACTTGCCGGCCGCGACGCCCCGACCTTACCCGAACGTCAGTTTATGCGCATAGTTTCGAATGCTTAAACGCTTTGCGAGAGCTTTCGGGTGGTGGCGAGGAGGATCCGGGCCCAGATGGCGGCTGCAAACCGCCGATGCGACGGTCACGGCGCCGATACGGCCGGTCTACCGGAGGCCTTCCCCAGGAAACCTCCCTCCAAGAGCGGGTTTGCTGGGTTTCGACACGCCGGTGGGCCGCTGTGGCGTTGTTCACCCCGCGGCTGCTGCCCAGTTCAGCCGTTCCGGCGCGTCGACGGGCTATCTCGTGCAGATCACGGGTAGCCGCGCCGTCCAACTTATCGGTATTCAAGTCCAAATTATTAGCCGCATAACTGGTCAGGAAAAAATGGCGATGCTGTTTGTACATCGCGATTGCAATGCGCCCGATTTTGACAACAATCGTTTTATTTAACGGACCACTCAGCCTCGACAAGAGGACAAGATCTTCGGCTCGATCTCGCCAACAAGCTCGGATATGTGGTCGGTCAGATAGAAATGGTGGCCGGGGAAAACTTTGATGCTGAACTCAGCTGTAGTCCGCTCCGACCAAGGCAGCACCTTCTCGTAGTTCGCGACTTCGTCATCGTTGCCCAGGAACGCTGAGATAGGACAGGACAACTTCACCTCGGGCGGGCAATCGTATTTCGAGATCGCTTTGAGCCCGCGCAACGTCGGAAGGATGCTGGCCGCGAATTCCTCGTTCTCCAGGAACTCGGGGTTGACGCCCGTCATCTCGCTCACCGCGGCGAGCAGTCCTTGGTCCGATTCGGGGATGTGCTCGTAGCCGACATGCCCGGGAGCTGCGGCGGCAGAGACGAACAGGGCCGCGATCGGGCTGCCCGCCGCCTCGAACCGGCGCGCGACCTCGAACGCCAGCAACCCACCCATGCTGTGGCCGAAGAACGCCAGCTTCTCGTCGGGATCGTCCGGCGGCTTGATCATCTGGCAAACCTTGTCGGCCAGATCGGAAATGGTGGTAAACGACCCAAGGTCGTGATTACCACCGCGGCCCGGATAGCGAACGGCGACGCGTTTGATATCGCTGGCAAAGGCTTTGGCGAAAGGAACGTAAAACTCTGCCGATCCTCCGGCGTGCGGAAAGATCAAGAGCTTCGGCGGCTGCCCGGTCACGCGGCAACGATACAGTCCCCAACTTGCCCGCCCGGCACGACGCGACGGTGGCCACTCGGACGACAACTAAACAGCGTTTCAGCTGACAATCATTAAAACCTGTGAGAAGGCAAAGAATCTACTGAGCTGTTTGCGGCCGACACGTTTCGCGATTCGGCTATCGCGACCGCCGAAAAAGCCTTACGATTCCTGCGACATCATGCGTGGCGACCACGCTAGGGGAGGTCTATCCAAACGCCCAGATTCCAGTACTCTTTGCAGGTAGTGCTGGTCGGGTCGTGGGAAAGGGTTTGACATGTTCGTAACTACACAGCCAGACGTCTTGCAGGGGGCTGCAGGCACGCTGTCCGGTATCGGGGACGCCATGGCGGCCCGCAACTCGGCCGCGGCCGCGCCGACCACGGGGCTCGCCCCGGCTGCCTCCGACCTCGTCTCGGCGATGACGGCGGCGCAGTTCGGTCAGCACGGCCTGACGTACCAGCAGATCGCCGCTCAGGCCGCGGAGGTCCACGAGCAGTTGGTGCAGGCACTGCGCTCCGGCGCCGGCGCGTACGCGCTGACCGAGGCAGCTAACGCCGCAGCATCCGTAATCGGTTAGCACCTAGATGAGCTTTTCGCTGATACCTCCGGAGATCAACTCCGCGCTGATGTACCAGGGCGCGGGGTCGGGTCCGTTGTTGGAGGCCGCGACGACATGGGATGAGCTGGCCGCCGACCTGGAGTCGACCGCCACTCAATACCAGACCGCGATCACCAACCTGACCACCGGCGCGTGGCTGGGTCCGACGTCGGCACACATGGCCTCGGCCGCCGAGCCGTACATCGCCTGGCTGCAGAGCACCGCGGCCGAAGCGGCGCAGACCGGCGCCCAGGCCAAGGCTGCTGCCGCCGCGTACCAGACTGCGTATGTCTCGATGGTTCCGCCGCCGCTGATTGCGGCCAACCGGGCCGAGCTGACCACCTTGGTGTCCAACAACTTCCTCGGCCAGAACACCGGGGCGATCGCCCAGAACGAAGCTGAGTACCTGGACATGTGGATCCAGGACGCCCTGGGCATGGACACCTACCATTCGAACTCCTCGACTGCATCAGGCGCGCTGCCCGCGCAGACGGCTGCACCGATGGTGACGAGTGGATCGCAGGCCCTCGCGGCGTCGGCGGTTCCGCAGGCGGCGGGTTCGACCAGCGGTGCCGACCTGTTTATGGCGGCGCTGCTCCAAGGCATTGCAAACTTGTTCGGTGGCACTGGCGCGAACCAGCTCGGTTCGTTGGCCGGTTTCGATACCTGGTTCCCGGCGGCGCTTTCGTCGATCGCCGCCAACCCGACTGCCGCGTTGCTTCCGATCCAGAGCACGTACTACATGGGCATGTTGGCCAGCACGCCCGCTCGTATGTTCATGAGCGGGGGCTCGGGCGGCGCTGGCGCCGGTGCGAGCGCCGACACGCTGGTCGCCATGAAGGACTCGCTGCTGGACAACGTCGCCAAGATGGTCGACGGCAAGGCCGCAACGGTGATGTCCGGTGTGGGTGGCCAGCTGTCCAAGTG
>NZ_JBAPMI010000262.1:0-26365 GCF_049278535.1 Mycobacterium sp.
AACAACACTGCTTTAACAAGCACCAACAAGTCCAGGAGGACACAGAAGTGGCGAAGGCGAAGTTCGAGCGGACGAAGCCGCACGTCAACATCGGGACCATTGGTCACGTTGACCACGGCAAGACCACGTTGACCGCGGCTATCACCAAGGTCCTGCATGACAAATACCCCGCACTCAACGAGTCGCGCGCGTTCGACCAGATCGACAACGCGCCCGAAGAGCGTCAGCGTGGTATCACGATCAACATCTCCCACGTGGAGTACCAGACCGAGAAGCGTCACTACGCGCACGTCGATGCGCCGGGCCACGCCGACTACATCAAGAACATGATCACCGGTGCCGCCCAGATGGACGGCGCGATCCTGGTGGTCGCAGCCACGGACGGCCCGATGCCGCAGACCCGCGAGCACGTGCTGCTGGCCCGCCAGGTCGGTGTGCCCTACATCCTGGTCGCGCTGAACAAGGCCGACATGGTTGACGACGAGGAGCTGCTGGAGCTCGTCGAGCTGGAGGTCCGCGAGCTGCTGGCCGCCCAGGAGTTCGACGAGGACGCCCCCGTTATCAAGGTGTCGGCGCTAAAGGCCCTCGAGGGTGACGAGAAGTGGGTCAAGTCCGTCGAGGAGCTGATGGACGCGGTCGACGAGTCGATCCCGGACCCGGTCCGCGAGACCGACCTGCCGTTCCTGATGCCCGTCGAGGACGTCTTCACCATCACCGGTCGTGGCACCGTGGTGACCGGCCGTGTCGAGCGTGGCGTGATCAACGTGAACGAGGAAGTGGAGATCGTCGGCATCAAGCCGGCCAGCACCAAGACCACGGTCACCGGTGTCGAGATGTTCCGCAAGCTGCTGGACCAGGGCCAGGCCGGCGACAACGTCGGACTGCTGCTGCGTGGTATCAAGCGTGAGGACGTCGAGCGTGGCCAGGTCGTCGTGAAGCCCGGCACCACTACGCCGCACACCGACTTCGAGGGCAGCGTCTACATCCTGTCCAAGGACGAGGGTGGCCGGCACACGCCGTTCTTCAACAACTACCGTCCGCAGTTCTACTTCCGCACCACCGACGTGACCGGTGTGGTGACGTTGCCGGAGGGCACCGAGATGGTGATGCCCGGTGACAACACCGAGATCGTGGTGAAGCTGATCCAGCCCGTCGCCATGGACGACGGTCTGCGGTTCGCGATCCGCGAGGGTGGCCGCACCGTCGGCGCCGGCCGGGTCACCAAGATCATCAAGTAGTTTCACAGCAGAAGCGGCGCTCACCCGAGAGGGTGGGCGCCGCGTTTGCGTTATGCTTCGGTCCGCGTAGCGATACGCTGTCCCGCGTCATCGATCGGCCGACGACTGGAGCAGCCATGCTAGCGCGCTATATCAAAGCCCAACTCATCGTTCTGGTGTGCGGAGGGCTGGTCGGCCCGATCTTCCTCATCACCTACTTCGCGCTCCCCGGGATGCTCGGCTCGTTTGGCCCCGAAGTGGACTCGATGGCGCGGCAGTCAACCCAGTGGTTGCTGTGGGCCGGGATGCTGATCACCGTCGCCGACGTGCTGGTCGCGTTGTGGTTGGCCGACCGCGGCGCTCGTACTTCGGCCAAAAGCGCCGCTCTCCATCAGACCGGAGTGCTGGCGACGGCGCAGATCATGGGCCTGGCCGAAACCGGAATGCGCATCAACGAGCGGCCGGTGGTCAGCCTCGACCTGCACATCAGCGGACCCGGGTTCGATTTCAGCGACCGAAAGCGGGTGACCGTCGACATCTCGAAACAGGCCATTGTCACCGCGCGCAAACTCGTGGTGCTGGTGGACCCGAACACCCGCCAATACGAGATCGACTGGCAGGCAAGCGCGTTGATCGCCGGTATCGTCCCCGCACAAATTCAGATCGCCGAGGACAACAAGACCTATGACCTCAGTGGGCAGGCCGGCCCGCTGATGGAAATCCTGCAGATCTATAAGGCCAACAACCTCCCGTTCGGCGGCTCGGTCGACATCCGCAGTTACCCGGCGGTGCGCCAACAGGTCTTGGCCGTGGTTCGGCGCGCGGCTGAGCAGCAGCCTGCACCGGCCGGGGCCGGTGGGGTGGCCGCGCCGCCCCAGCAATCGGTGTCCGAGCGGCTCGAGGAACTGGACAAACTGCATGCCAGCGGCGCGCTCTCGGACACCGAGTACACCGCAGCGCGGCAGAAGATCATCGGCGAACTCTGACCGACGAGGCGATTAGAACACGTTTCAGTTTCGCTGCTAGCCTGATCGGCAGTCGTCGAAAGGGGCTACGGTGTCCGGTCCGTCGGGAGCATTGCAGGGGCGGGTCGCGTTCATCACCGGCGCCGCGCGTGGTCAGGGCCGCGCCCATGCGGCCCGGCTGGCACGCGAGGGCGCTGACATCATCGCCCTGGATATCTGCGCACCGGTGTCCGACAGCATCAGCTATCCCGCGGCGACCCCGGAAGACCTGGCCGAGACCGTTCGTGCGGTCGAGGCCGAGGGACGCAAGATGCTGGCCCGGCAGGTCGACATTCGCGACGACGGCGCGTTGCGTCAGCTGGTTGCCGACGGTGTCGAGGAGTTCGGCCGACTGGACATCCTGATCGCCAACGCCGGTGTGCTCAGTTGGGGACGGCTGTGGGAGCTCACCGACGAGCAGTGGGACACCATCATCGGGGTGAACCTGACCGGGACGTTTCGCACCATACGCGCGGCGGTGCCGGCGATGATCGAGGCCGGCAACGGCGGGTCGGTCATCGTGGTCAGCTCGTCGGCCGGGCTGAAGGCCACGCCGGGCAACGGACACTATTCGGCCTCCAAACACGGGCTCACCGCACTGACCAACTCGTTGGCCATCGAGCTCAGCGAGTTCGGCATCCGGGTCAACTCGATCCACCCCTACTCGGTCGACACGCCGATGATCGAACCGGATCTGATGATGCAGGTATTCGGCAAGCATCCGCACTACATCCACAGCTTCGGCCCAATGTTGCTGCAGCCCAATGGATTCATGGGTGCCGCCGAAGTGTCCGACGTGGTGTCGTGGCTCGCCGGGGACGGCTCTGGGACGTTGACCGGAGCGCAGATCCCGGTCGACAAGGGCGTGCTGAAGTACTAGCTCGCGATATCCCTCAGGGTATCGGCGAATCGCTCTACGGCCCAATCGATTTCGGTCGCGGTGATCACCAGCGGGGGAGCGAAACGCAGCGTCGATCCATGGGTGTCCTTGACCAGGATGCCGCGCTCGGCAAGTCGCAGACAGACGTGCTTGGCGCTGCCGAGTGCGGAGTCGATGTCGACGCCGGCCCACAATCCGCGCCCGCGCACGGCAACCACGCCATAACCGATCAGCTTCTCCAGCCGCCAGTGCAGCCGCGCCCCCAGTCGCGCCGCGCGGTCCTGGAACTCACCGCGATCCAGCATCGACACCACGGTGGTGCCGATCGCGGCCGCAAAGGGGTTGCCGCCGAACGTCGAGCCGTGCTCGCCGGGGTGCAGCACCCCGAGAACCTCGCGATCGGCCACCACCGCGGACAGTGGAACCACACCGCCACCCAGCGCCTTCCCGAGTAGATAGATGTCGGGCACCACGTCCCAGTGGTCGCAGGCGAAGGTACGGCCGGTGCGGGCCAGACCCGACTGGATTTCATCGGCGATCAGCAGAACACCACGGGCTGTGCAGATTTCACGAACCGCCGGCAGGTAGCGGTCCGGCGGCACGATGACGCCGGCCTCGCCTTGGATCGGCTCGAGTAGTACGGCGACGGTGTGCTCGTCGATCGCGTCGGACAGCGCGCCGGCGTCACCGAAGGGGACCGAGCGAAAGCCCGGCGTGAACGGCCCGAAGCCGCTTCGCGCCGTCTCATCCGACGAGAAGCTGACGATGCTGATCGTCCGGCCGTGAAAGTTGTTGTCGGCCACCACGATATTTGCCAGGCCGGCGGGCACACCCTTGACGTCGGCGCCCCATTTGCGGGCGACCTTGAGCGCACTTTCAACTGCTTCGGCGCCGCTGTTCATCGGCAAGACCATGTCCTTGCCGCACAGCGCGGCAAGCGCCGCGCAAAACCGGCCGAGGGCTTCGGCATGAAACGCACGGCTTACCAACGTGACGACATCGAGCTGGGCGTGCGCGGTTGCGGTGATCTCGGGGTTGCGGTGCCCGAAATTCACCGCCGAATATGCGGCCAGGCAGTCGAGATAGCGGCGTCCTTCGACATCGGTGATCCACGACCCCTCTGCGCTGGCGGCCACTACCGGCAGCGGCGAATAGTTGTGTGCGGCGTAGCGCTCATCCAGCGCGATCGCCGACGCGGTCAGTGCGCCGCAGTGGGCGGGGTCGGTATCAAGCAGTGTCATCGGCGTCGCTCCTCCTCATCGCTGTGCTCTGCATCGTCGCTGGCTCGTGTCACGAATACACCTCCAGCGTGCAGCATTTGACCGAGCCGCCGCCCTTGAGCAACTCGGACATCTCGACACCGATCGGTTCGAACCCGGCGTCGCTGAGCTGGTGGGCGAAGCCGACCGCGGCGGCTGGGAGTACCACGTGGCGGCCATCCGAGACGGCGTTGAGGCCGAACGCGTAGGCGTCGGCACTGTCCACCACGATCGCATCGGGGAACAGCGTCTCCAGGTGGGCTCGCGAGACGTACGCGAAGGCCGGGGGATAATAGGCGATGGTCGTGTCGTCGAGCACGGTCAGCGCGGTGTCGAGATGGTAGAAGCGCGGGTCGAGCAGTTCGAGGCTGATCACCCGGCGGTCGAAGATGCCGGCGATCTCACTGTGCGCTCGCAACGCGGTTCGAAAACCGTATCCGGCCAGGATGATGTCGCCGACCGGCAGCAGATCGCCCTGGCCTTCGTTGACGTGCTTGGCATAAACGGGATCGAACCCTTGCGCCTCTAGCCATTTCCCGTAGGCGGCTGATTCTTGTTGACGCTGAGGGTATTTGAAACGGGCAACGACAGCGGTGCCGTCGATGATCAGCCCACCGTTGGCGGCATAGACCATGTCGGGCAACCCGGGCACCGGATCGACCAGGTCGACAGTGTGTCCTAGTTGCAGGTAGACGTCGTGCAAGTGCTGCCATTGAGCGAGCGCGGTGGCTGGGTCGACGGGATTGGCGGTGTCCATCCACGGATTGATCGCGTAGTCGACCGTGAAGAACTGCGGCGGCGTCATCACGTAATGCCGAACGGCGGCTTTGCGTTCGGTGGTGTGACGCCTGGTTTCGGCCTCGGAATGCGCGAAGGTCGTCATAAATCAACGGTATGGGAGCCTCACGCGCAATGTATCAATGACTGTTGCGTATATAGGGCTAATGTGTTGCGTGAAATGCCATAATGTGAAGGTCTGTTGTGGCTGGAGGGCTTATGGACCGATTGGACGGCATCGACGAGCAGATTCTCGCCGAGCTTGCCCAACACGCCCGCGCGACTTTTGCCGAAATCGGTGAGCGGGTGCGCTTGTCGGCCCCGGCGGTCAAACGTCGGGTGGACCGGCTGCTCGACAGCGGAGTGATCCGCGGTTTCACCACCGTTATCGATCGCACTGCGGTGGGCTGGAACACCGAGGCTTACGTCCAGGTCTATTGCCACGGCCGGATCGCACCAGAAGAGCTGCGGCGCGCCTGGATCGATATTCCCGAAGTCGTCAGTGCCGCAACGGTAACCGGGACTGCTGACGCGATGCTGCGGGTGTTGGCGCGCGACATGCAACATCTGGAGGACGCCCTGGAGCGGATCCGCACCAGCGCCGACATCGAACGCAGCGAGAGCATCGTCGTGCTCTCCAACCTCATCGATCGGTCGCGCGCGCAGGGGTGAGCAACTGTGGACCGCCGCAATCGTGTATGAACTCCAAATGACCACTAGCTCTGGCGACCACGGAATTGTGATCGTCGGCGGAGGACTCGCCGCGGCCCGGACCGCCGAGCAGTTGCGCCGGGCGAACTTCGACGGTTCGCTCACCATCGTCAGCGACGAGGTCCACCTGCCCTATGACCGCCCCCCGCTGTCCAAGGAGGTGCTGCGCAGCGAAGTCGATGACGTGACGCTCAAGCCGCGCGAGTTTTACGACGAGCAGAACATCACCTTGCGGTTGGGCGCGGCGGCCACCGGTATCGACGCCGCCGCGCAGACCCTGACGCTCGATGACGGATCAACGCTCGGCTACGACGAACTCGTCATCGCGACGGGCTTGTTGCCGCGGCGCATTCCGGCATTCCCAGACTTGGACGGCATCCGGGTGCTGCGCTCCTTCGACGAAAGTCTGGCTCTGCGTCGTCACGCGTCGCAAGCACGGCACGCGGTGGTAGTCGGCGCGGGGTTCATCGGCTGTGAAGTCGCGGCCAGTTTGCGTGGTCTGGGAGTCGACGTAGTGCTGGTCGAACCGCAACCCGCGCCGCTGGCAGCGGTGCTTGGCGAACAGATCGGCGGACTGGTCGCCCGGCTGCACCGCGCCGAAGGCGTAGACGTGCGATGCGACGTCGGGGTGGCCGAGGTCCGGGGCGGCGATCACGTCGAGACCGTGCAGCTGACCGATGGCACCGAGCTGAGCGCCGACCTGGTGGTCGTGGGCATCGGCTCGCGGCCGGCCACCGATTGGCTCGACGGCAGCGGTATCGAGGTCGACAACGGCGTGATCTGCGACGCCGCCGGCCGGACCAGCGCGCCCAACGTGTGGGCCCTCGGCGATGTCGCGTCCTGGCGCCACCCGAAGGGACATCAAGTGCGCGTTGAACATTGGAGCAACGTCGCCGAGCAAGCCCGTGCCGTTGTGCCCGCGATGCTCGGCCAGGACGCACCGTCTAACGTCGTCGTCCCCTATTTCTGGAGCGACCAGTACGACGTCAAGATCCAATGCCTGGGCGAGCCCATCGCCACCGACATCGTGCACGTCGTCGAGGACGACGGCCGCAAATTCCTCGCCTACTACGAGCGCGACGGCGCGGTGGCCGGCGTCGTCGGCGGCGGTATGCCCGGCAAGGTGATGAAGTCGCGCGCCAAAATCGCTGCGGGGGTGCCGATCTCCGAAGTCCTGGGCTAATCCAAGAACCGCTCGAGGGCTTCGCGTAGGCCGGGAAGTGCCTTCGCTGACTCTGGCCGCCGCGCGCGACAGCGTGGGGTGACCGGTAAGTCGTCGGCCTAGAACTCGCCGAGGTAGAAAGGCGAGCCCTGATCGTCGGTGCACTCGGCCTGTATACCGTAGGGCTGTCGCGCAGGCTCGGT
Source organism: Mycobacterium sp. (assembly GCF_049278535.1). Taxonomy (GTDB): domain Bacteria; phylum Actinomycetota; class Actinomycetes; order Mycobacteriales; family Mycobacteriaceae; genus Mycobacterium. Next base: position 7,214 of record NZ_JBAPMI010000262.1, read on the forward strand.
CAGCACAGTTCCGCCGGCTTCACGGACTCGCGCGACGGCGGCGTCGATGTCAGCCACCGTCCACATCGGAACCGTTGTCGACCCTGCATTGCCGCCGCCGACGCCGGCCATCGGATGGGTGGTCGCCACCTGCCATCCGTCGTCGATTCGGCCGGCCGTGAACGTCCAGTGCAGAATCCGGCCGTAGAAGTCGCGGAAGACCGCCGAGTCGGACGTGCGGTAGGTGACGTAAGCGAGTTCGCCGGGGCCAGATCCGTTGAGTGTCAGCCGTTTCTGACCGGGACGCGGTTCGTATACCGCGAACGCGACGCCTTGTGGATCGATGGCGTCGAGGATCACGCCGTAGTCGGCTCGGCGTACTTCACCCGGCGTTCCGCCGGCCTCGGTGATCGTTCGCCGGGCCTCCTGCACATCGGTCACGGCGTAGCAGCAGAACAGCGTGGGCGCGGCCGAACTGGGGGCGATGCCGATCGGGAGATCGGTACTGGTCACTTGGTGCGCTGCGGGCGCATAGGACCATCCGAGCACGTGCTCGTAGAAATCGGCCGCGCGTGCGGGGTCGGGCACCCAGATCGAGACATAGCCGATGTCGCCGTGCTGAATGAGTTCGTCGGCAGCCGGTTCGTTCAGCCCGGCGATCTCTGCGTCGGTGTTACTCATATCCACTCCTACTGTTCGATTCGGCAGGGTCAGCGCAGACTCCAGCCGCCCGCGCAGTCGTGCGGCGAACGCCGGATCAGGCTGTACCGGAAGGTCTTCGGCGCGCAGCACGTTCAGCGGATCGTGATTCATGACGTGCCTCCTTCCGGGTAGAGCTGTTTGAATGCCCGCCGGGCGCGGACCAGTAGCGCCTCGGTGGCATGGATCGTCCGCCCGATCAGCTCGGCGCATTGGGGTACCGAGCAGTCGTCCATGTAGCGCAGGGCCAGCACCGCGCGGTGCGGTTCGGACAGCCGGGTCAGGACACTTTCGGCAACGATGCGGTCCAGCTCGGCGTCCCAGTCGTCCAACGGGTCGGCCGGTTCCGGCAGTTCGGCCACCGGCACAGTGAGCCGATCGTGCCGACGCCGGTAATGATCGGCGAGCTTGTGCCGTGCCACCCCGATCAGCCACGGCACCCCGATCGGCGGCGGTTCCTTTTTGCGCGCAGCATCCATTGCCGCGAGAAACGTCTCCGACGTCAGATCCTCCGCCGTGGCGCGATCGGCGCAACGACGGACGAAGTATCCGTACACAATCGGCAGCGCCTGGTCATACAGCGCCAAGAGCGCCCGGGCAGCGTCGTCGGGGTCCGGTAGCGCGCTCACACCCTTATCGTCGCGGTGGAGCCGGAAACTCCGACGGGTTAGCGAGAATTTTTTCCCGGCGCCGTTATTCCCAGATGACCGGCGGACCGTGCGGCGAGCACACGCCCAGCACGCGATCGTCCCCGCCGGGCCAGCAGCGGGCGCGAACCGCGAACTCGACCGGAGACTCGGGTGTGCGCCGATGTGGCTCCAGCGTCAGATGCGCGAAGGGTGCACCCGGAAGCGCCCGTGCGCCCAGTTCTTCGATCCCGGCCGAGACGGTGTCCTGCTCGGCTGCCGAGAGGTACTGCCACATGATCGAGTGCCACAGCACGGTGAGCGCGCCGTGGGAAAGCTCCAGTCCTGCAACGGCATCGGTGGCATTGCAGCGGTGCAGCGGCGCCGGTACCCGCCGCGCGATGCTGATTGCTCCGCGCAGCCGCTCCAGCCGGGCCGGCTGATCCGGCCAGACGTAGCTCAGCAGTGCCAGCTCGCCATCGGAGCTGGTCGCGTCCAGCGGCGCGATGTCGTAGCCGTGGCGCTCGACGATCTGCACACCCGCGGCAAAAGGCAGTTTGCCGCGCCACGCGTCGTCGACAGCCACCGGTGAATCGGCCGGGCCCCATTCGCCGCCGGGATAGCGGTAGCGGTACTGCTCGGCGCGCAGGTTCAGCCCGGCACTGCAGCCGATCTCGAAAAGCCTTACCGGTGCCTCGAATCGTTCGACGAGTGTCAGCAGACCACCGATCAGCGCGGCGGACCGGCCTACTTCGTTGGTCTGGGGTGGCTGATCGAGCCCGGCGTGCAGATACTCAACATTCTCCGAGGCGGCCGACACGATGTCGGGCCACCCGGCCTCGGCGTCCCAGTTCCCGCCGACACTGGGGTACCAGCGGCGCAGCGCCGGCGCACGGCCGTCGAGAACCAGCCGGTGCAACCCGCCGAGCAACCTGAGCGGCAAAGCCATCCGGCCAGAATCGTTTTCGTGTCCGGACAGGATTTCCGCGAATACACCGCCGGCTTCGACATCGGCGGCCACCTGTTGCAAAACGTCGCCGTACATCGGCGAGCCCATGGCTGCGCAGACCTGACCCTGCACCGCAATGGAACGCAACAACCGGCTCATTGGCCCAGGTCCTTCAGCCCGGCTCGCACGACGTCGAAGGCATCGCCGAGCGCTTCCGGCAGCGAGACTCCTTCGTCGTCCAGCCAGTGCTCGTATGCGCTGAGGGCGACACCGAGCATCATCCACGCGACCGTCTGCGGCTGCAGGTCGGTGGTCTTGGCGCCGGTCCGGCGTGCCACGAAACCCGCGATGACAGCGCGCCATCCCGCGTACATAGTCATCGAATACGCCTGTAGCTCAGCGGTTTGCAAGATCACCCGCATTCGCTGCCGGTGCCGGACGGTCTCGGATTCGTCAAAGGTGTTGAACGACAGTAGCGCAGCGCGCAACGCTTCGCCGAGCTGCATGTCGGGCTCTACATCGTCCAGCAGCTCTCGCAGGTGCCGCAGGTGAGCATCGAAGTCCCCCCAGGGAATTGCGTTCTTCGAGGCGTAGTAGCGAAACACGCTCCGGCGGGCGATACCTGCTGCCTGCGCGACGTCGTCGACGCTTACCTCCGAAAATCCACGCTTGGCGAACAGCCCAAGCGCGACGTCGGTGATGTGTTGCGGAGTGGTAGACCGGCGGCGGCCGACCCGCGGCTGCTGTTGCGCCATGATCCCCGCCCTTCCATTCCGGCACTCGATGCCATATTCTGTCTGAGATTCTGACCACGTCGACGCGACTTGTCGAGCCCCCACCGAAAGAAAGGCAACGTCATGGAGCCCAACCAGCAGACCGACACCGACACCGAGCTCGTCACCGAGACCCTGGTTGAAGAGGTGTCCATCGACGGGATGTGCGGGGTCTACTGACCGTGAGCGCCGTATCGCCGGCGGGCGAGCGGGGCGAGTTCGATCCCGATCGCGCGTGGCGGTTGCACCCGCAGGTCGCCGTGCGGCCTGAGTCTTTTGGTGCGCTGTTGTATCACTTCGGAACTCGCAAACTGTCGTTCCTGAAGAACCGCACCATCCTTGCGGTGGTCCAATCGCTGGCCGATCACCCCGACGTCCGGGCCGCTCTCGGCGCGGCCGGCGTCGAGGAGTCAGAGCAGCAGCCCTACTTGCATGCACTCGGTGTGCTGGCCGGGTCGCAGATGCTTGTGCGAGCCGAAGAGAAAGAGGCAGCAGCATGACATCGACGGTGCCACGTCTGATCGAGCAGTTCGAACACGGGTTGGATGCACCCATCTGCTTGACCTGGGAGCTGACCTACGCGTGCAACCTGGCCTGCGTGCACTGCCTGTCGTCCTCGGGCAAACGCGATCCGCGTGAGCTGTCCACACAGGACTGCAAGGACATCATCGACGAGCTGGAACGCATGCAGGTGTTCTACGTCAATATCGGCGGCGGCGAACCGACTGTGCGGCCTGACTTTTGGGAGCTGGTCGACTATGCCACCGCGCACCACGTCGGGGTGAAGTTCTCCACCAACGGTGTGCGGATCACCCCCGAGGTGGCAGCCCGGCTGGCTGCCAGCGATTACGTCGACGTCCAGATCTCGCTGGACGGCGCGACCGCCGATGTCAACGACGCCGTTCGTGGGCCCGGGTCCTTCGCGATGGCCATCAGGGCCCTGGAGAACCTTGCCGCCGCGGGATTCTCCGACGCCAAGATCTCCGTGGTCGTGACCCGCCACAACGTCGATCAGCTCGACGAATTCGCTTCGCTGGCAAGCCGGTACGGCGCCACGCTGCGCATCACCCGACTGCGTCCCTCTGGTCGTGGCGCCGATGTCTGGGACGACCTGCATCCGACCTCCGACCAGCAGGTGCAGCTGTACCACTGGCTGGTCGCCAAGGGCGATCGAGTGCTGACCGGCGACTCCTTCTTCCACTTGTCCGGACTGGGCGAGCCGGGCGCGCTGGCCGGGCTGAACATGTGCGGCGCCGGGCGGGTGGTATGCCTTATCGACCCGGTCGGCGACGTGTATGCCTGCCCGTTCGCCATCCATGATCGCTTCCTGGCCGGAAACGTGTTGTCCGACGGTGGCTTTGACACGGTCTGGAAAGACGCTCCGCTGTTCCGGGAGCTGCGCGAACCGCAGTCCGCGGGGGCCTGTGGAAGCTGCGGGCACTACGACAGCTGCCGCGGTGGCTGCATGGCGGCCAAGTTCTTCACCGGCCTGCCGATGGACGGCCCCGACCCGGAATGCGTCGAGGGCTACGGAGCGCCGGCCCTGGCCCAAGAGCGCGACAAGCCGCGGCCTGCGGGCGATCACTCACATGGCCGACGCAAGAGCGGTCCCGTACCGCTGACGCTGACGGTGCATCCCCGCACGGCACCACAGCGGCTGTGCAACGAGAGCCCGGTCTAGCCGTGGCACGTGATGTCTGGTTCGAGACGGTCGCGATCGCGCAGCAGCGGGCGAAGCGGCGGCTGCCCAAGTCGTCCTATGCCGCCCTGGTGGCCGCCAGCGAAAAGGGGCTGACGGTTTCCGACAACGTCGAGGCGTTCGGCGAACTGGGTTTCGCGCCCCATGTGGTCGGCGCGCTCGAGAAGCGTGATATGTCGACAACCGTTATGGGACAGGATATTTCCCTGCCGGTGATCATCTCGCCGACGGGCGTTCAGGCGGTCGATCCGGACGGTGAAGTAGCCGTGGCACGGGCGGCCGCGGCGCGCGGGACGGCGATGGGGCTTTCGTCGTTCGCCAGCAAGCCGATCGAGGAAGTGATCGCCGCCAACCCGAAGCTCTTCTTCCAGGTCTACTGGTCGGGCGGGCGCGACGTGATCGCCCAGCGGGTCGAGCGGGCCAGGCAGGCCGGTGCCGTCGGATTGATCGTCACCACCGACTGGTCGTTCTCCCACGGCCGGGACTGGGGCAGCCCGAAGATCCCCGAGCAAATGGATCTGCGAACCATGTTGCGGATGTCGCCGGAGGTGATCACTCGTCCCGGATGGTTGTGGAGATTCGGCAAGACGCTGCGTCCGCCGGATCTGCGGGTGCCCAACCTGGCCCAGCGCGGGGAGCCCGGGCCACCCTTCTTCGCTGCCTACGGGGAGTGGATGTCGACGCCGCCGCCGACGTGGGCGGACATCGCCTGGCTGCGCGAGCTGTGGGGTGGACCGTTCATGCTCAAGGGTGTGATGCGCCTCGACGACGCGAAAAGGGCTGTGGATGCCGGTGTTTCGGCGATCTCGGTGTCCAATCACGGCGGCAACAACCTGGACAGCACCCCGGCGGCGATTCGCGCGCTGCCAGCTGTCGCCGACGCGGTCGGCGACCAGATCGAGGTTTTTCTGGATGGCGGCATCCGGCGCGGCAGCGACGTCGTCAAGGCGCTGGCTCTCGGCGCGCGTGCTGTCATGATCGGCCGCGCCTACCTGTGGGGTCTCGCGGCCGCCGGGCAGACCGGCGTAGAGAACGTGCTCGACATCCTGCACGGCGGCATCGACTCCGCGTTGATGGGTCTGGCGCGCGCCTCGGTGCACGACCTCAACCGCGACGACGTCCTAGTGCCGGCCGGCTTCACCCGAACGCTCGGAGCAAACTAGCCCGCGGCGAGGGGCGCGTAGCCGGCTCGCGACTGCGAGACCAGCGAGTATGTTGATGCGGACGTGGCTGACGTGGCGACGTTGACCGGTCTTAGTCAACGGGCGGCGGGAAATAATTTTTCGAGAGCGCCAACAACCGATGCACGACAGGTGAATTCGTCTTACCATCACCAAGTGGTACTCCGGCCCGACCTCGGGGGCTCTACGTCGAGCCAGCTGCAAAGCATGCCGTTAGCGCTCACGGTACCGGTTGGGTCCACCGAGCAGCACGGGCCGCACCTGCCATTGGACACCGACACCCGGATCGCGACCGCGGTCGCCGGCGCGGTCGCGGCACGCCTGGCCGACGGTCCCGACCTCACGTGGATGGTGGCGCCGGCAATCGCCTATGGCGACAGCGGCGAGCACCAGAGCTTCCCCGGAACGATCTCGATCGGCACCGACGCCTTGAGCTCGCTGCTGCTTGAGTACGGCAGGTCAGCGACCTGCTGGGCGCAGCGCCTGCTCTTTGTCAACGGCCATGGCGGAAACATTGCGGCACTGAGCCGCGCGGTGAACCGACTGCGGTCCGAGGGCCGTGACGCCGCGTGGTGTCCGTGCGTGGTCGTCGGTGGCGACGCGCACGCGGGGCACACAGAAACTTCAGTATTGCTGCATATTTCACCCGCCGAGGTACGTACCGATCGGTGGCGCGCGGGCAACAGCGCGCCGCTGGCCGACCTGCTGCCGTCGATGCGCAGTGGGGGAGTCGCGGCGGTAAGTGAGGTCGGAGTGCTGGGCGACCCGACGACGGCAACCGCGGCCGAGGGTGAGCGGATGCTGGCTGAGATGGTCGACGACTGCTCGCGCCGGGCGCGGCGCTGGGCGCCCGCAGCCGACGGGATGCTCACATGACGCGCGTCGACGACGGTGCCGGCGTAGCCGGCGCTGAGGAGCGGCGCTTATGACTCAGGCGCGTTTGCCGGATGGATTTGCTGTGCAGGTCGACCGGCGGGTCCGGGTGTTGGGCCAGGGCGCGGCTTTGCTGGGCGGCTCGCCTACCCGGATCCTGCGGTTGGCGCCGGCCGCTCAGGACATGCTCGCCGATGGCCGGCTGAAGGTCCGCGACGCGGTGAGCGCCGAGCTGGCCCGCACGCTGCTCGATGCGACGGTGGCACACCCACGACCTGCTGGCGGCCCGTCGCACCGCGATGTGACGATCGTGATTCCGGTGCGCGACAACACTTCTGGCCTACGTCGATTGGTCTCGTCGTTGCGCGGACTGCGGATAGTCGTCGTCGACGACGGATCGTCCACGCCGATCAGCGTCGAGGATTTCTCGTTTGCGCACCCCGACCTCGAGGTGCTGCGGCACGGCGAGAGCCGTGGTCCGGCCGCGGCCCGCAATACCGGCCTGGCGGCATGCAAGACGGGTTACGTCGCCTTCCTGGATTCCGATGTCGTCCCGCGCCGCGGCTGGCTGGAAGCTCTGCTCGGGCACTTCTGTGACCCGACCGTGGCACTCGTCGCCCCGCGAATCGTCGGACTGGCGCAAACCGACCACGTGGTCGCTCGGTACGAGGCATTGCGCTCCTCGTTGGACCTCGGGCAGCGCGAAGCTCCGGTCATTCCTTACACCAGTGTCTCGTATGTGCCGAGCGCCGCAATCATTTGTCGCACTTCGCCTTTGCGTGATGTCGGCGGCTTCGACGAAACCATGCGTTCCGGTGAGGATGTCGACCTCTGCTGGCGACTGGTCGAGTCCGGCGCCCGGCTGCGTTACGAGCCGATTGCCCAAGTGGCACATGATCATCGGACCGAACTGCGGGATTGGGTTGCGCGCAAAGCTTTTTACGGTGGTTCGGCCGCCCCGCTGTCGATTCGGCACCCGGACAAGATCGCACCGTTGATGATTTCCGGCTGGGCGTTGACGGCATGGATCCTGATGGCACTCGGCTCGAGCTTCGGTTACCTGGCATCACTTTTCGTGGCGGCGCTGACCGGTCGGCGGGTCGCGAAGAGCATGCAAGGCACCGAGACCCAGATGTGGGACGTACTGACCGTGGCCGTCCGCAGCCTTTGGTCGGCGGCGTTGCAGCTTGCGTCGGCGATCTGTCGGCACTATTGGCCGCTGGCCCTGCTGGCGGCCATTGCGTTCCGATCGTGTCGCCGGGTCGTCCTGGTCGCTGCCATCGTCGACGGGGTGGTGGATTGGGCCAGTCGCCGGCGAACCGCCGACGAAGACGCCCAGCCGATCGGGCTGCTGACCTACTTGCTGCTCAAGCGCGTCGACGACCTGGCCTACGGTCTCGGGCTGTGGTACGGCGTGGTGCGGGAACGCAACCTCGGTCCGCTCAAGCCGCAGATTCGAGTCTGACCCCTGACCGCAGCGGCGCTGCACAGCGATGTTCTGATCATTGGCGCAGGAAGTGCTGGATCCGTTGTCGCAGCCTATCTTTCGGCTGATACGAACTGCCTGGTTACCGTGCTCGAGGCCGGTATCGGCCTTCTCGACCCGGCGTTGCGGGCCGAGACCACCAACGGGCTACGACTGCCGATCGGTGCTGCCAGCCCATTGGTCCAGCGCTATCACACGCAATTGACCGATCACCCGGTCCGGCAGACCGCGATCGTGCGCGGTGCGACGATCGGCGGCTCCGGTGCAGTCAACGGCGGGTACTTCTGCCGGGGTCTGCGACGCGACTTCGACGGCTACCGGCTACCTGGCTGGGCGTGGTCTGACGTCGTCGAGCACTTTCGCGGGGTCGAGACCGACCTGGATTTCACCGGGCCGGCCCACGGCGATTCGGGTCCCATCACGGTTCAGCGGACACGCGAAATCATCGGTAGCACAGCGATGTTCGTCGATGCAGCGCGGCGGCGCGGGTTCGGCTGGCTTCCCGATCTCAACGACCTGGACGACATCGCCGGGCTGCCGTCGGGCGTGGGTGCCGTGCCACTCAACATCGTCGAAGATGTTCGGATCGGCCCCGGCGCCGCATACCTGCTGCCCGCGCTGCAACGCGACAATCTCTCTTTGCTGACCCAAACGCGGGCCGTCCGAGTGCGCTTCTCCGGCAGTCGTGCAGTTGGCGTGGACGCCATCGGTCCGCGTGGACCGATCACGTTGAGCGCCGACCGCGTAGTGCTGTCGGCAGGTGCCATCGAATCCGCCCATCTCCTCATGCTTTCCGGAGTCGGGGAAGAAACGATGTTGCGGGCTGCCGGGGTAGGCGTGGTGGCCCGGTTGCCGGTCGGTCTGGCATTCAGCGATCACCCCGAATGGGTGCTACCGACGACCTGGGCGGTCGCGGCTGGGCGGCCCGTGCTCGAGGTGGTGCTCAGCACGCCCGACGACATGGAAATCCGACCGTATACCGGCGGCTTCATCGCGATGGTCGGCGACGGGACGGCGGGCCACCCGGACTGGCCGCACCTTGGGGTGGCGCTCATGCGGCCGCGGGCCCGGGGGCGGATCACCCTGGTCGCCGCGGATCCGCTGGTGCCGCCGAAGATCGAACACCGCTACGACAGCGAGCCGGCCGATATCGCGGCACTGCAGAGCGGCTGCGACCTTGCCCGCGAAATAGCCGGCCCGACAACCCAAGTCGGCGAGCCGGCCTGGTCGACGTCGCAACATTTGTGCGGCACCGCCCCGATGGGCGCCCCCGGAGATCCGTTGGCAGTCGTCGATCCCCAGTGCCGCGTGCACGGTATCGACGGGCTGTGGGTGATCGACGGGTCGGTATTGCCGACGATCACCAGCCGCGGTCCGCATGCCAGCATCGTGATGCTGGGGCATCGGGCCGCGGAGTTCGTCAGCTGATTCGTGTGCGGTCGGTATCAGGCCGCCGACGCGCTTGCGTACCCTGTTCAGATCGGATGAAGGAGGTGGTCCACATCACCGACAAGACCGATCCTCGGCCGGCGCGTTCCCGGGCCCGGTTGCTGGAGGCGGCCACCGCGCTCCTTCGTGCCGGTGGCCCGAGCGCAGTGACCGTCGATGCGGTCACGCGTGGCGCCAATGTCGCCCGAGCCACCCTGTATCGGCACTTCCCGAGCGGAAACGACTTGCTGGCAGCGGCTTTCCACGGCCTGATCCCGCCGGCGCCGATGCCATCCGAAGACGGCACGTTGCGCGAGCGGCTGATCGCGGTCGTGCTGGCATTCGGGCAGTCGATTGCCGAGGCGCCGGGCATGGTGATGGCGATGAGCTGGCTGGCGCTCGGGCGAGACCTCGAGCAGCTGCCGGAATCACGTCAGACCCGCACCGCCGACAGCCCCGCGGTCACCACCCTGCGCGAACGGATCGCCCAGCAGTACGCGGCGCCGTTCGACGCGATCTTCGACAGCCCCGAGGCCGCCGAACTGGGCGACATCGACCGCTCGCGAGCGATCGCCTTGCTGATGGGCCCGGTGGTGCTGGGCCGGCTGTCCACCCTGCCCGATTTCGATTACCGCGAGTGCTCGCGCGCAGCCGTGGATGGCTTCCTGCATGTGCAGCGCGCGCAGAACAGAGAGGTCATCGAAGCTGGTAACGAATCGGCAGGTGCTTGAGTCCGCCGACGAACGTCGTCAGATGAGTTCCGGGTTTCCATTGAGCTCAATCGATTTCAGCCGCGGGATCAGCTCGGTGAAGAAACTGTTCACCTCCATCCGGGCCAGCGCCGCGCCCAGGCAGAAGTGCACGCCATAGCCGAATGCCAAGGGTCTGTTCGGATCGCGTCGGACGTCGAAGCGGAACGGATCGTCGAACACTTCTTCGGCGCGGTTTCCGGAGACGTAGGAGAGGTGCACCGATTCGCCCTCGGCGATCGGCACCCCGCGTATTGCGGTGTCCGCCGTCGCGGTGCGTATGAACTCCTTGACCGGCGTCACCCACCGGATCATTTCCTCGGTGGCCAGCGGCATCAGATCGGGGTTGTCGCGCAACCGCTTTCGTTGATCGGGATTTTCGATGAGCGCGTGCAGGCCGCCGGCGATCGTCGCGCTGGGAAAGTCCCACTCCGGCACGCCCAGCAGCGACATGATCACGTAGAGCGGGTAGTTCATCGCGACCTCTTGCACGAAGTCACATTCGCTGCCGGCGGCCAACATTTTGTCGACATAGATCTTGGCCAGTTCGTCGACACGGACTTTGAGTGCCCGCATCGCTTTGGGGCGGAACCAATCCGCACCGATCGCCCGCACCACCCGGTGTTGCGGGTCGTCCATGTGGATCAGGGTGTGCAACCCCATCCCGGCGTCCAGTTGTTCGCGCGCCATGTCGTCGGCTTCGGCGGTAGCCAGCAACGGCCGCGGCTCGTTGATGAACAGATCGTTGGCTCGCTCGATTTCCATGATGTCGGCATGCCTGGTGATCGCCCAGAACGGCCGATAGGGCGGGCTGTCCACCAGGGACACCGGGGCGTGGGCCCGCAGGTGGGTCAGCGCCGCCTGCAGCCGCGGTTCGTCCGCGTAGGACTTCGGATCAACAAATACCTTGGCGGCCTCGTCAACGATTGGTGTGCTCATCTGCCTGGTTCACCTGGCGGATTGATCGCGGATTTTTTGACACGTGTCATGTTCAGTCTCGGTGATCGCGAATTATCCGATGAGCACTTTCCGATAATCCGTAGGCTGTCTTTTCGTGCCGATCCGATCGCCTCGTCGCCGACGAGCCTGGCCCGCCCTGCTGGTCGCGGCCATGATGTCGGTCGCCTGCGGGCAGAGTGCCGTCGTCGCGCCGCGCAAGGCCGAGCCGCCGTACGCCGGTCCGCTGGATGCCGGCGTCGTCCGCACTGCGATGGGATCTATCCGCGGCATGGTCGCCTCGGATTACCGCCTCTTCCAAAGCATTCCGTATGCGGAACCGCCGGTGGGGCCGCTGCGATGGCAATTACCGCGGCCCGCTGTGCGCTGGCCAGGGATGCTGGACGCCACCAAGGCCGGTCCGCAGTGCATGCAGGACACCGGCCCTAACCCGCGGGCGGGCAAGCCGACCAGCGAAAACTGCCTGACCCTCAACGTCTGGACTCCGCCGCGCGGGCAGCACAACGAGAAGCGCCCGGTGATGGTGTGGATCCACGGGGGAGGCTTTGTCAACGGCAGCGGCGACATCTATCACTCGCGCTGGCTGGCAGCCCGGGGTCACATCGTCGTCGTCACGATCAATTACCGGTTGGGTGCGCTCGGTTTCCTGGCCCACCCGTCGCTCGGTCCGCCGGGCACGGTGGGCAACTACGGCCTGGCCGACCAGCAGGCCGCGCTGCGCTGGGTCCGCGACAACATCGCCGCGTTCGGCGGCGACCCCAAAAAGGTGACCATCGCCGGGGAATCCGCGGGCGGCATGTCAGTGTGCGATCACCTTGTCGCACGCGGGTCGGCCGGTCTGTTCCGTGCGGCGATCATTCAGAGCGCACCGTGTCAGGCGCAGGCCGACCTGGCGTTCGGACAGCGACAAAGCGTCGAATACGCGATCGCGGCGGGCTGCCGCAATCCCGCCACCACCGCACGGTGTCTGCGCGCGTTGCCGGCGACCCGGCTCGAGCATCCGCCCTGGTACTACTTCATCGGCGACTCCGACGCGCTCTCCGGCCCGGTCACCGGGACGGCGGCGCTGCCGGAGGGTCCGATCGCGGGACTCGCCGCCGACCATGCAGCCCGCGTTCCGGTGCTGATCGGCGTCAACCACGACGAGTTCACGCTTTTCGCGGCGCTGCGAGCCTCGAGGTTGAATCGCGGAGTCAGGGAGGGCGAGTATCCCCATGTGCTCGACGACATCTTCGGCGCCGCCGATGGGGGCCCGGTGCAGGCGCATTATCCACCCGATCAATACGGTGGCGACGTTTCGCTGGCCTATTCGGCGGCGGTCACCGACGGCGTTTTTGCTTGCACCACAGACCGATTGGCCGATTCGCTGAGTCGCAACGCGCCGGTTTACGCCTACGAGTTCGACGATCCGCACGCGCCGGCGCCCAAGTTCTTGCGCGACGCGCCGTTCCCGGTCGGCGCCAGTCACTCGCTGGAACTGCGATACCTGTTCAGCATGGGTGGCGCGCAGCCGCTGGATCCGGCCCAGCAGATACTGTCCGACCAGATGATGAGCTATTGGAGCCACTTCGTCACCGATGGCGCACCGAAGGCCGCCGGCCTGCCCGACTGGCCGGCCCAGGACGGTAGCCCTGACCACAATTTCTGGATGTCGTTGCGGCCCGGAGGAAGTCAGCTCACCACTGACTTCGAGGAGGCGCACCAGTGCCCGTTCTGGGCGACCTTGAAGGGTAAATCGTGAACACACCGGAGCCGGCCGGCTTCGCCGCGCAATGGGCCGCGGCCTGGAACCGCCGCGATGTCGACGCCGTGCTCGCGCATTTCCACGATGACGTCGTCTTCACGTCGCCGATCGCGGCCGAATTTGTGCCTGGCTCAAGCGGAGTCGTACGCGGCAAAGCAGCGCTGCGCGAATACTGGTGCACCGCAGTGAAAGCCGTGCCCGACCTGCACTTCGACATTGTCGGGGTCTACCGGGGTGTGTCGGTGCTGGTGATCAACTACCGCAACCAGAGCGGCACTTTGGTGAGCGAGGTGCTGGAGTTCGACGGTGGGCTCGTGCGCCGCGGGCACGGAACGTATCTGGTGGACGGCTAGCCGACCGGCGTCACCCAGGTGGTGATGTCGGCGTGTACGACTTCCTCGCCGTGGCGGTCGATCACGCTGACCGGCACGACGAGATCGACGCCGTCAGTGATCTGCGCGAAATCCGGCGGGTCCAATTGGGCCCGTGCGGACAGCGATGTGGTGGCCTTCCCGAGGTACTGAACGTTCATCGCCTTCGGTATCCACCGGTGGCTGCGCGGGACGGTGGCTTCCATCAGCATCCCCATCGCCACCTCGGCGGCATTGCAGGACGCGATCGCGTGCACGGTGTGTAGGTGGTTGTAGACAAAGAACCACTTCGGAACCCGCACTTCGGCCAGGCCGGGCTCCATCCGCACCACGTGCGGCAGCACCGAGGCGAAGTAGGGAACTCGCGCCATCGCCGCCATCGAGAACAGCCGGCTGCCGCCGGGACGGTTGGAAAGACGCTGCCATGCGGCATATGTGCTGGTCGGGCTGGTCATGACGACATACCTTACTCTGGAGTAAGGAGCCGTCGCCGAGGCGTCTGGCGCGGCCGCGCGGCCGACCGTTTCACCGGTGACGAGCCGCGTCGGTAGGCGGGTCGGGAGGATTTGGCCGATACCGGGATCTAGGGCATACTGTTCGGGTTGCCTTGCGCCGGGTTCAGGCCTGGCCGGGCATACGACCGGCGTCCAAACGGGCGCCTCCGGTCCCAATCTTGGAGCGTGACCAATTTCGGTCGCGGACCAGGCTGCGTGAGGGTGACACACCCGACCGCGGGGGCCGGTGGACCAAGACAGGTAAACAGCGGCGCAAGAACCGGGCGCACCGCCGTGATCGGCCAGACCGATCAAAGGCGATCGGTGCCCGGCGGGAAACCGGGTCTCGACCTGGAGAGTGAGGAAGCGTGGCGGGACAGAAGATCCGCATCAGGCTCAAGGCCTACGACCACGAGGCCATTGATGCCTCGGCGCGCAAGATCGTCGAGACGGTTGTCCGGACGGGCGCCAGCGTGGTGGGCCCGGTGCCGCTGCCCACCGAGAAGAACGTGTACTGCGTTATTCGCTCACCGCACAAGTACAAAGACTCGCGGGAGCACTTCGAGATGCGCACTCACAAGCGCCTGATCGACATCCTTGACCCGACCCCGAAAACCGTTGACGCGCTGATGCGCATCGATCTGCCTGCCAGCGTCGACGTCAACATCCAGTAGGAGAGCTGCGAGCAATGGCGAGAAAGGGCATTCTGGGCACCAAGCTCGGTATGACGCAGGTGTTCGACGAGAACAACCGCGTCGTTCCGGTAACGGTGGTCAAGGCCGGGCCGAACGTGGTGACCCGCATCCGTACTCCGGAGGTTGACGGGTACAGCGCGGTGCAGCTGGCCTACGGCGAAATCAGTCCCCGCAAGATCAACAAGCCGCTGACGGGTCAGTACGCCGCCGCTGGGGTCAACCCCCGTCGGCACATGGCAGAGTTCCGTCTCGACGACGAGGCCGCTGCGGCCGACTACCAGGTCGGTCAGGAGCTGACGGCCGAGATCTTCGCTGCCGGAACCTATGTCGACGTGACCGGCACCTCGAAGGGCAAGGGTTTCGCGGGAACCATGAAGCGTCACGGCTTCAAAGGTCAGGGAGCCAGCCACGGCGCACAGGCGGTTCACCGCCGCCCCGGTTCGATCGGTGGTTGCGCAACTCCGGCGCGGGTGTTCAAGGGCACCCGGATGGCCGGCCGGATGGGTAACGACCGGGTGACCACCCAGAACCTCTTGGTGCACTTGGTCGATGCCGAAAACGGCGTGCTGCTGATCAAGGGCGCTGTCCCCGGCCGCACGGGTGGACTTGTCGTGGTCCGCAGCGCGATCAAGCGAGGTGAGAAGTAATGGCTGCCCAGAAGGCCCAAAAGGCGGAGCAAAGCGGTAAAGCTTTGCAGATCGATGTCAAGACGCCCGCCGGTAAAACCGAAGGCTCCGTTGAGCTACCGGCCGCGCTATTCGACGTACCCGAGAACATCGCCCTGATGCATCAGGTGGTCACGGCGCAGTTGGCCGCGGGACGCCAGGGCACTCACTCGACCAAAACTCGCGGCGAGGTCCGTGGTGGCGGCCGAAAGCCCTACCGGCAGAAGGGCACCGGTCGCGCCCGCCAGGGTTCGACGCGGGCGCCGCAGTTCACCGGTGGTGGTGTCGTGCACGGTCCCCAACCCCGTGACTACAGCCAGCGCACCCCGAAGAAGATGATCGCCGCCGCGCTGCGCAGCGCGTTGTCGGACCGGGCCCGCAACGGCCGCATCCACGCGGTCACCGAGCTGGTGTCGGGGCAGACGCCGTCGACCAAGGGCGCCAAGGCTTTCCTGGGCACGCTGACCGATCGCAAGCAGGTGCTGGTGATCATCGGACGTAGCGATGAGACCGGCGCGAAGAGTGTGCGCAACCTACCCGGTGTGCACATCCTGACGCCAGACCAGCTCAACACCTACGACGTGTTGCGCGCCGAGGACCTGGTGTTTTCGGTGGAGGCGCTCAACGCCTACATCGAGGCGAACACCCGTACCGCTGAGGAGGTTTCGGCCTGATGGCGACCGTCACTGACCCCCGCGACATCATCCTGGCCCCGGTCATCTCGGAGAAGTCCTACAGCCTGATCGACGACAACGTGTACACGTTCCTGGTGCACCCCGACTCGAACAAGACGCAGATCAAGATCGCGATCGAGAAGATCTTTTCGGTCAAGGTGGCAGCGGTGAACACAGCTAACCGCCAGGGGAAGCGCAAGCGCACCAGGGCTGGATACGGACAGCGGAAGAGCACCAAACGCGCCATCGTGACGTTGGCGCCCGGCAGCAAGCCGATCGAACTGTTCGGCAACACGGCGTAGCCACGAATAGCCGAGGATAGAGAGACTTAACAGACATGGGAATTCGCAAGTACAAGCCGACGACTCCGGGTCGCCGCGGTGCCAGCGTCTCCGATTTCGCCGAGATCACCCGCTCCACTCCGGAGAAGTCGTTGATCCGGCCGTTACACGGTCGCGGTGGACGCAACGCGCACGGCCGCATCACCACCCGCCACAAGGGCGGCGGCCACAAGCGGGCTTACCGGGTGATCGACTTCCGTCGCAACGACAAAGACGGCGTCAACGCGAAGGTCGCGCACATCGAGTACGACCCGAACCGCACCGCCAACATCGCGTTGCTGCACTTCTTGGATGGCGAGAAGCGCTACATCATTGCGCCGCAGGGACTTTCCCAGGGCGACGTGGTCGAGTCCGGCGCAAACGCCGACATCAAGCCGGGTAACAACCTGCCGTTGCGCAACATCCCGGCCGGTACGTTGATCCACGCGGTGGAGCTACGGCCCGGCGGCGGAGCCAAGCTGGCCCGCTCGGCGGGATCCAGCATCCAATTGCTCGGTAAGGAAGGCACTTACGCCTCGCTGCGGATGCCAAGCGGTGAGATCCGCCGTGTCGACGTGCGCTGCCGCGCCACTGTCGGCGAGGTGGGCAACGCCGAGCAGGCCAACATCAACTGGGGCAAGGCCGGCCGGATGCGCTGGAAGGGCAAGCGCCCGACGGTCCGTGGTGTGGTGATGAACCCGGTGGACCACCCGCACGGTGGTGGTGAGGGTAAGACCTCCGGTGGTCGTCACCCGGTCAGCCCCTGGGGTAAGCCCGAAGGCCGTACCCGTAAGCGCAGCAAGCCCAGCGACAAGCTCATCGTCCGACGCCGGCGCACCGGCAAGAAATCGCGCTAGGAGCAGCCGATGCCACGCAGCCTGAAAAAAGGTCCGTTCGTCGACGACCATCTGCTCAAGAAGGTCGACACGCAGAACGAGAAGAACACCAAGCAGGTCATCAAGACCTGGTCGCGCCGCTCGACCATCATCCCCGACTTCATCGGTCACACGTTCGCCGTCCACGACGGTCGCAAGCATGTGCCGGTGTTCGTCACCGAAGCGATGGTGGGTCACAAGCTGGGTGAGTTCGCACCGACGCGCACCTTCAAGGGACACATCAAAGACGACCGGAAGGCCAAGCGGCGATGAGCACGGCTACTGAATTCCCGTCGGCGACCGCCGTCGCACGGTTTGTGCGGGTGTCGCCGACCAAGGCGCGCCGGGTGATCGACCTGGTGCGCGGCAAGTCGGTGGCCGAAGCGCTGGACATCCTGCGCTGGGCGCCGCAGGCGGCCAGCGAGCCGGTGGCCAAGGTCATCGCGAGCGCTGCGGCCAACGCGCAGAACAACAATGGGCTGGACCCGTCGACTCTGGTGGTGGCCACCGTGTTCGCCGACGGCGGCCCGACCGCCAAGCGAATCCGTCCGCGCGCCCAGGGCCGCGCTTTCCGGATCCGTAAGCGCACCAGCCACATCACCGTCGTGGTGGAGAGCCGGCCGTCCAAGGACGCGCGGGGCGCACAGTCGGCGAGCGCCACCCGCGCGCGTCGCGCGCAGGCCAGCAAGGCCGCGGGCACGGCACCTGCCAAGAAGGCCCCGGCCAAGAAGGCCGCCGCCGACAAGGCGCCGGCCAAAAAAGCAACGGCTGAAAAAGCGCCGGCAAAGAAGGCGCCAGCAAAGAAGGCATCCGCCGCGAAGTCCGCTGGGACTGAAGCGACTTCGGACGCGAAGGGAGGCTCGCAGTAGTGGGCCAGAAGATCAATCCGCACGGATTCCGGCTCGGCATCACCACCGACTGGAAGTCCCGGTGGTATGCGGACAAGCAGTACGCGGACTACATCAAAGAAGACGTGGCGATCCGCAAGTTGCTGTCGACGGGCTTGGAGCGCGCCGGCATCGCCGACGTAGAGATCGAGCGCACCCGCGACCGGGTCCGGGTGGACATCCACACGGCTCGGCCGGGCATCGTCATCGGTCGGCGCGGCACCGAGGCCGACCGCATCCGAGCTGACCTGGAGAAGCTGACCGGCAAGCAGGTGCAGCTCAACATTCTCGAAGTGAAAAACCCTGAGTCGACGGCACAGTTGGTGGCGCAAGGCGTCGCCGAACAGCTGAGCAACCGCGTGGCGTTCCGCCGCGCGATGCGTAAGGCCATTCAGTCGGCGATGCGGCAGCCCAACGTCAAGGGCATCCGGGTGCAGTGCTCGGGTCGCCTCGGTGGTGCCGAGATGAGCCGTTCGGAGTTCTACCGCGAAGGCCGGGTGCCGCTGCACACGCTGCGCGCCGACATCGACTACGGCCTGTACGAGGCCAAGACCACCTTCGGCCGCATCGGCGTGAAGGTGTGGATTTACAAGGGCGACATCGTCGGTGGCAAGCGCGAGCTGGTGGCGCCGTCGGCCGGTGCCGAGCGTCCGCGCCGCGAACGTCCGTCAGGCACGCGCCCGCGTCGTAGCGGATCCGCCGGAACCACCGCGACCAGCACCGAGGCCGGACGCGCCGCGTCGAGTGCCGAGGAGACTTCTACCCCGCCAGCCGCTGCGCCAGCGGAGGCGCCTGCTGTCGAGGCGCAGAGTACGGAGAGCTGAGTCATGTTGATTCCCCGCAGGGTCAAGCACCGCAAGCAGCACCACCCGCGCCAGCGCGGCATCGCCAGTGGCGGCACGACGGTGAGCTTCGGCGACTACGGCATTCAGGCGTTGGAGCACGCCTACGTCACCAACCGGCAGATCGAGTCCGCTCGTATCGCCATCAACCGGCACATCAAGCGTGGCGGCAAGGTGTGGATCAAC
>NZ_JBAPMI010000263.1:0-4953 GCF_049278535.1 Mycobacterium sp.
GCCGGGCTGGGCGCGCAGTGGTGAGGGCGCCCGGTCGAAGGAGCGCACCGAATAGCCCTGGTCGAGCAGGGTGGTCACCAGGTTGGCGCCGACGAAGCCCGAGCCGCCGGTGACGAGCACGCGGCCCAGCTGGGCGGTCGGCGGTGTTCCAGAATTCTCAGCCATGCCGCCGAGAATAACTGAAACGTGTTCCAGTTTCGAATAAACGCCCGAGAAATAGTTGCGATGTCAAGAATCGCCGGACTCGCCGGCAGCCAACGCATCGGCCACGCGCTTACGGGCTCCAGCTAAGTGCTCCTCGCACCGTTTAGCCAGCTGTTCGCCTCTTTCCCATAATTCCAGCGATGCATCGAGGTCGAGTCCACCCAGTTCGAGAAGCCGCACCACTTCGATCAGCTCGTCGCGGCATTTTTCATACCCGAGCTGACTAACAGGTGTAGCTTCCTCACTCGCCATCGGCCGGCCCCTCACTTGTCGCCGCGATCGCGCCGTCGCCGACCCGCACTCGTAGTGTGGTCCCTGCTGGGGCGCCCTCGACGGACCGCAACACCGCGGCGGAACCCGCGGCACCAACCGTCTGCACCACGGCGTAGCCGCGTGCAAGCGTGGCCGCCGGGCCAAGCGTCGCCAGCCGGGCCGACAAATGGCCGACGCGTTCGGCTTGGACGTCGATCAGTCGGGCGATGTCCCGGCGGACCGCGGAACGGGCGCGATGGATCTCATCGGCGCGCACCGCCAGCGCGGCCAACGGTTCGGCCAGCACCGGCCGGTTGCGCAACTGCGCGAGCACGCGTTCTTCGCGGCCTACCCAGTTGCGCAGCGCCTGGGCGCTGCGCCGACGCAGGTCGTTGATCAAATGCTGCTCGGCAGCGGTGTCCGGGACGACTTTCTTGGCGGCATCGGTGGGGGTGGCGGCGCGCAGGTCGGCGACCAGGTCGCACAGCGGATTGTCGGGCTCGTGACCGACCGCGCTGACCACCGGAGTGCGGCACGCGGCGATCGCGCGACACAAGGTCTCGTCGGAGAATGGCAGCAGGTCCTCCACGCTGCCACCGCCGCGGGCCAGCACGATGACGTCCACGCACGCGTCGGAGTCCAACTCCCGCAAGGCCGTAACGATCTGCGCAACGGCGGTGGGGCCCTGGACCGCAGTGTTGCGAACCGCGAACCTGACCGCGGGCCAGCGGTTAGCGGCCACCGTTGTCACGTCGTGCTCGGCAGCGCTGGCCCGGCCAGTGATCAAGCCGATTGTGTTGGGCAGAAACGGGATCGGCCGTTTAAGTCGGGAATCGAAAAGGCCTTCGGCGGCCAGCAGTTGGCGGAGTCGCTCGATCCGAGCCAATAGCTCACCGATGCCGACTGCGCGTATTTCGCTGAGCCGCAACGTGAGTGTGCCTCGGCCGGTAAAGAAGTTCGGTTTGCCGCACACCACCACCTGCACACCTTCGACGAGCTTGACCGGCGCATTGTCGATCAAGTTGCGCGGCGCGGTCACGGTCAGCGACATGTCGGCGGCCGGATCGCGCAGCACCATGAACACCGTCTTGGCGCCCGGCCGGATGTTGATCTGGGTCAGCTGGCCTTCAACCCAGACCGCGCCTAATTTATCGATCCAGCTGGCGATCCGGATGGCGACCGCGCGAACCGGAAACGGGTTCTCGGCGGAATTCGCCGACCCGGCCGGCGTATTGGCGTTGCTGACGGGGTTGGCGCTCACTTCGCAGTCGCGCGGGTGATCCTGTTGGCCAGCAGTGTCTGGAACGGCGCGCGCCCTTTGGTGGCGTCCTCGTAGGCCAGCAGCGCTTCGAGCTCGTCGACGTCGAGTGATTGCAGCCGGGCCCGCAGCTGGGCCAGAGTCAGCTGTTCGTAGTCAAGCTCCTCGACCACCGCGGGCGCAGACACCGTCTGCTTGGCCGGCTTGACGGCAGTTCGCGTCGGGGAGTCAGCGGGCTCCGAGTACAGCGCGAACCGGCCTTCGGTGCGGCGCTCGACGTCGGAAGCGGCCCCGTCGTCGCTCTCGTCGGGCAGATCCTCGTCGAACGTCGCCCACTCCGGCTGCTCGTCCTTGGGCGGAAAGATTTGCTCCAACGTGGCGTCGCCCTTGATCACCAGCTCGGCCAGGTTCTGCTGAAACCGCATTACGACGTGCGCGGCAGTGCTGGCCAGTGTCATCGGATACATCAGGATGGTCTTCGGCAGCCTGATCGTCTCCTCGACGGCGAACGTCGCGGCGCCCACCAGCAGCCGAACCCCATACGGTGCAGTAGCCATGCGGTCAAGACTGCCTTAACCGGCGGACAACTCCAAGCTGAGCGCGCGAGTTGGCGAGGGCGAGACCGCAGAAAGTACCCTGGTGGGCATGCCGCCGACCGTGAACATGGGCCCACATATAGGGATGAGGGCGGGCGCCACCGCATCGGTGGCCGAATCGGTGACGGGCAAGCGGGTGCTGCTGGCCGAGCCGCGCGGCTACTGCGCAGGCGTCGACCGTGCCGTCGAGACCGTCGAGCGGGCGTTGGAGAAGCACGGCCCGCCGGTCTACGTCCGGCATGAGATCGTGCACAACCGCCACGTGGTGGAGACGCTGGCCAAGGCCGGTGCGATCTTCGTCGACGAGACCGACGAGGTTCCCGAGGGCGCCATCGTGGTGTTCTCCGCTCACGGCGTCGCGCCGACCGTGCACACGTCGGCCGCCGAGCGGAAGCTGCAAGTCATCGACGCCACCTGCCCGCTGGTCACCAAGGTGCACAACGAAGCCAAGCGCTTCGCCCGCGACGACTACGACATCCTTCTGATCGGTCACGACGGGCATGAGGAGGTCATCGGCACCGCCGGTGAAGCCCCCGACCACGTCCAGCTGGTCGACGGGCCCGGCGCGGTCGACGGCGTGACGGTTCGCGACGAGGACAAGGTGATCTGGTTGTCGCAGACCACGCTGTCCGTCGACGAGACGATGGAGACCGTGCAGCGGCTGCGGGCACGCTTTCCGAAACTGCAGGATCCGCCCAGCGACGACATCTGCTACGCGACGCAGAATCGCCAGGTCGCGGTAAAGGCGATGGCGCCCGAGTGCCAGCTGGTGATCGTCGTCGGGTCGCGCAACTCGTCGAACTCGGTGCGGTTGGTTGAGGTCGCGTTGGGCGCTGGATCGGCGGCCGGCCACCTGGTCGACTACGCCGAGGACATCGACCCCGCCTGGCTGGAAGGTGTCACCACGGTCGGGGTGACATCCGGGGCATCGGTGCCCGAGGTGCTGGTGCGCGGCGTGCTGGAGCGGTTGGCCGAGCACGGCTATGGCGTGGTGCAGCCCGTGACGACGGCCAACGAGACGTTGGTGTTCGCGCTGCCGCGAGAGATCAGGCCGGCGCGCGGCGGTTGATGCGTTAACGCGATCATCGACGCATTTTGACCTGCACGGATGGCCGCAGGTAAGCTCCTCCGTTGGCGTGCGGTACGCCGGGACTCGGGTCAACGTCGGTCGCCGAGGACATCCCGTCCGCAACCGCCTGACCGGCACCCGGGTCACCGGGATCCACCCGAGAGAAGAAGGTAAGCGCTGTGTCCACATACGCGCCTAAGGCGGGTGACACCACGCGGACGTGGTACGTCATCGACGCCCAGGACGTGGTGCTCGGTCGCCTTGCTGTCGCGGCAGCCAACCTGCTGCGCGGCAAGAACAAGCCGACATTCACCCCCAATGTCGACGGCGGTGACTTCGTCATCATCGTCAACGCTGACAAGGTCGCCCTGAGCGGCGACAAACTGCACAAGAAGCTGGCCTACCGCCACTCGGGTTATCCCGGCGGGCTGAAGAGCCGCACGATCGGCGAGCTGATGGAGAAGCACCCCGACCGTGTGGTGGAGAAGGCGATCGTCGGCATGATTCCCAAGAACAAGCTCGGCCGTCAGATCAAGCGCAAGCTGCATGTCTACGCCGGACCGCAGCACCCGCACACCGCTCAGCAGCCGGTTACGTACGAGATCAAGCAGGTGGCCCAATAATGACTGAGACCGCAGGAACTGAGACGGCAGGAACTGACACCTCAGGAACTGAGACCGCAGGAACCGAGACCGAGGTGGTGGTCGAAGAAGCCGTCGAGACCGCCGAGGCCGCTGCACCGGCCCCGCGGGCGGACGACTTCGTTATCGAGCGCCCGATCCAGACCGTCGGCCGCCGCAAGGAGGCTGTGGTACGGGTGCGTCTGGTGCCCGGTAGCGGCAAGTTCGACCTCGACGGCCGCTCCCTGGAGGCCTACTTCCCGAACAAAGTGCACCAGCAGCTGATCAAGGCGCCGCTGGTGACCGTGGACCGGGTGGAGAGCTTCGACATCTTCGCTCACCTGGACGGTGGCGGACCGTCCGGTCAGGCCGGCGCGCTACGCCTGGCAATTGCCCGGGCATTGATCGTGGTCGCGCCCGACGATCGGCCCGCGCTGAAGAAGGCCGGCTTCCTGACGCGTGACCCGCGGGCCACTGAGCGCAAGAAGTACGGCCTGAAGAAGGCCCGTAAGGCGCCGCAGTACAGCAAGCGCTGATCCAGGCGGCGATCACGGCCGCGTACCGGTTGGGTGGCACTCAGGCGAATCCTCATGTCGTGTGTGTGCGCGGTCACCAACTGTGAGAGGTTTGACCGCATGGGTCGACTATTCGGCACTGACGGCGTCCGCGGGGTCGCCAATCGCGAGCTCACTGCCGAGCTCGCGTTGGCCCTCGGCGCCGCCGCCGCACGCCGTCTGACCAGGGCGGGAAGTGGACGTCGCCGCGTAGCGGTTATCGGTCGCGATCCCCGGGCCAGCGGCGAGATGCTGGAAGCCGCGGTGATCGCCGGCCTGACCAGCGAGGGCGTCGACGCGCTGCGGGCCGGTGTGCTGCCGACCCCGGCGGTCGCCTACCTGACCCACGCCTACGACGCCGATTTCGGGGTGATGATCTCCGCGTCGCACAACCCGATGC
>NZ_JBAPMI010000264.1:0-27309 GCF_049278535.1 Mycobacterium sp.
CCCCAGGCCACAGCCGAGCCGGCACCGCGGCCCGCGGCCGAGTCCGCCCCGGCGGGCGGTTTGACGGGCGGGCCCTACGTCACTCCCCTGGTGCGAAAGCTCGCCGCCGAGAACAACATTGATCTCAGCTCGCTGAACGGAACCGGAGTCGGCGGACGCATCCGCAAACAGGATGTGTTGTCCGCCGCTCAACAGAAGCAAGAAGCAACAACGGCCCCGGCGCCCGCTGCCGCAGCCCAGGCGCCGGCCGTCCCGAAACCAAGCGCACCGACGCCCGCACCCGCGCTGGCCCATCTTCGTGGAACAACGCAAAAGGCCAGCCGGATCCGCCAGATTACGGCGAATAAAACCCGCGAATCGTTGCAGGCGACCGCACAGCTCACTCAGACCCACGAGGTCGACATGACCCGCATCGTCGCGTTGCGGGAAAAGGCCAAAAAGGCGTTCGCCGAACGCGAGGGCGTGAACCTGACCTTCCTGCCGTTTATCGCACGCGCGGCGATCGATGCGCTCAAGACCCACCCCAACATCAACGCCAGCTACAACGAAGGCACGAAGGAGATCACGTACTACGACGCCGAGCATCTGGGCTTCGCGGTAGACACCGACCAAGGTCTGCTCTCCCCCGTCGTGCACAACGCCGGCAACTTGTCGCTGGCCGGGCTGGCACGGGCAATCGCCGACATCGCGGCCCGTGCGCGGTCGGGCAACCTCAAGCCCGACGAGCTGTCCGGCGGAACGTTCACCATCACGAACATCGGCAGTCAGGGCGCGCTGTTCGACACCCCCATCCTGGTGCCGCCGCAGGCCGCCATGCTGGGCACCGGGGCCATCGTCAAACGGCCCCGGGTCGTCGTCGACGAAACCGGCAACGAGTCAATCGGAGTCCGGTCGATCTGCTACCTACCGCTGACTTACGACCACCGGTTGATCGACGGCGCCGACGCCGGACGTTTTCTCACCACGATCAAACATCGCCTCGAAGAAGGCGCGTTCGAGGCCGACCTCGGTCTCTAGGAGGGCTTGAATCGTGGCCAATACCGTCGCGATCGCTGGCTCGTCCGGCCTGATCGGTTCGGCTCTGGTCACGTCGCTGCGCACCGCAGACCACCATGTGTTGCGCATCGTGCGTCGGACGCCGGCGAACGCTAGCGAGCTGCACTGGGATCCCGACAGTGGTGAATTCGACGCCGGCGCACTGCAGGGAGTCGACGCGGTAGTGAACCTGTGCGGCATCAACATCGGGCAGCGACGTTGGTCGGGTGCTTTCAAGCAGAACCTGCGCGACAGCCGGATCACCCCGACCGAAGTGTTATCGACGGCGGTCGCCGACGCGGGCGTAGGGGTGCTCGTCAACGCCAGCGCGGTCGGCTACTACGGCGACACCAAAGATCGCGCGGTCGACGAAACCGCCTCGCCGGGAAAGGGTTTCCTGGCTCAGTTGTGCACGGACTGGGAGGCGGTCACCGCGCCGGCCCGGGACGCCGGCACGCGGGTGGTACTGGCCCGCACCGGCGTGGTGCTTGCCGCGTCCGGCGGTGCGCTGCGCCAGTTGCGGCCACTGTTCTCAGTGGGCCTCGGAGCACGATTGGGCAACGGCCGCCAATACATGTCGTGGATCAGCCTCGAGGACACGGTCCGGGCGCTGCAGTGCGCGCTCGCGGATGACCGGCTTTCCGGGCCAGTGAACGTGACCGGCCCGGCACCTGTCACCAACGCCCAATTCACCGCTGCACTGGGCCGAACGGTCGACCGGCCCACCCCGCTGATGGTGCCGAGCTTCGCGGTGCGCGCCGCGCTCGGCGAGTTCGCCGACGAGACCCTGCTGAGCGGGCAGCGCGCGATCCCCGCCGTGCTGGAACGAACCGGTTTCGAGTTTCACCACAAGACCGTCGGCGAAGCACTGCGATACGCCACCGCGGCGCGCGACGTCGCTTAGGTGCTGTCAGCTTGTCGCCAGGTTCAAGTTGTACCGTTCGCGCTGTGAGTTCGATCCGCTCGAGCACTGCCCCGGTCGACATCCGCCAGATGGACACCGTGGACTACCGCATCGCCTGGCAATTGCAGCAGGAGTTGGCAACGGCCCGCGCCGGCGGCGCCACTGACACGCTGCTCTTGCTCGAACACCCATCGGTATACACCGCCGGCAGGCGTACCGCCGCGCACGAACGTCCTTGCGACGACACGCCCGTCATCGACACCGACCGTGGCGGCAAGATCACCTGGCACGGGCCGGGACAGCTCGTCGGCTACCCGATCATCGGGCTGGCCGAACCGCTCGATGTGGTCAATTACGTCCGGCGCATCGAGGAAGCGCTGATCAAGGTGGGCACCGACGTGGGCCTACAGGTCGGTCGCGTCGACGGCCGCTCCGGAGTGTGGGTGCCCGCCGACGGCGGCAGGCCGGCACGCAAGGTCGCCGCGATCGGGGTGCGGGTGTCGCGGGCGACAACGCTGCACGGCTTCGCGCTCAACTGCGACTGCGACCTCGGCGCGTTCGAGACGATCGTCCCGTGCGGGATCAGCGACGCCGGCGTGACGTCGATCTCGGCCGAACTCGGTCACCGGGTCGGGGTCGCGGACGTGCGGTCCGCGGTGGCCGAAGCGGTCTGCGACGCTCTGGACGGCCGGCTGCCGGTTGATCTGCAGCACACCGCCGCCCGCGTAGCATCGGGGTCGTGACCGTCACCCCCGAAGGTCGGAAACTGCTGCGCCTGGAAGTCCGCAATGCGCAAACCCCGATCGAGCGAAAGCCGCCGTGGATCAGGACCCGGCTGCGGATGGGTCCGGAATACACCGAGCTGAAGAAGCTCGTTCGCCGGGAAGGTCTGCACACCGTGTGCGAGGAAGCCGGCTGCCCCAACATCTACGAATGCTGGGAAGACCGCGAGGCCACCTTCCTGATCGGCGGCGAGGTGTGCAGCCGCCGCTGCGACTTCTGCCAGATCGACACCGGGAAACCCGCGCCGCTGGACCGCGACGAACCACGGCGGGTCGCCGAGAGCGTGCAAGCGATGAGCTTGCGGTACTCCACGGTCACCGGCGTGGCTCGCGACGACCTACCCGACGGCGGTGCCTGGCTTTACGCCGAGACCGTGCGCGCCATCAAGGAACTCAACCCGACGACCGGTGTCGAGCTGCTGATTCCCGACTTCAACGACAATGCGGATCAGCTGCGGCAGGTCTTCGAATCCCGGCCGGAAGTGCTGGCCCACAACCTCGAAACGGTGCCACGGATCTTCAAGCGCATTCGTCCGGCTTTCACCTACCAGCGAAGCCTCGATGTGCTTACCGCGGCAAGGGATTTCGGACTGGTCACTAAGAGCAACCTGATCCTCGGGATGGGCGAGACACCCGATGAGGTACGCGCCGCGCTCACCGATCTGCACGAGGCCGGGTGCGACATCGTCACAATCACCCAGTACCTCCGCCCGTCCGCGCGCCACCACCCGGTCGACCGTTGGGTTCACCCCGACGAGTTCGTCGAACATGCGGAATACGCCGAGGAACTGGGATTCGCCGGCGTGCTGGCCGGTCCGCTGGTGCGCTCGTCATATCGGGCCGGACGGCTCTACCAGCAGGCCAGCCGGCGACGGCAAGAGACGCCCACCGGGCAGCCAGGCTGAGGCCGGCTTTAAGTATTCTTGGCAATTATGGCCAAACCCCGCGATGCCAAGGCAAACAAGGCTGCCCGAGCCGAGGCGAAAGCCACCCGCAAGGCGGCCGCCAAAGAACGCCGCAGCCAGCTCTTGCAGGCATTCAACGTTCAGCGCAAAGAGGACAAGCGGCTGCTGCCCTACATGATCGGCGCGTTCGTGCTGATCGTGGCCATCGCCGTGGCGATCGGAGTGTGGTCCGGCGGGTTTGCCCTGATCTCGATGCCTGCCCTGGGTGTCGTGCTCGGCACCTTGGTGGCGTTCATCATCTTCGGGCGGCGCGCACAGCGGTCGGTGTACAGCAAGGCCGACGGTCAAACCGGGGCCGCCGCCTGGGCGCTGGAGAACCTGCGCGGCAAGTGGCGGGTCACCCCCGGGGTGGCGGCCACCGGACATTTTGACGCCGTGCACCGGGTCCTCGGCCGGCCAGGCGTCATCTTGGTCGGCGAGGGATCGGCCAGCCGGGTCAAGCCGCTGCTCGCCCAGGAGAAGAAGCGCACCGCCCGGCTGGTCGGCGAGATCCCGATCTACGACATCGTGGTCGGCAACGGCGAGGGCGAGGTTCCGCTCGCCAAGCTGGAACGTCATCTCACCAAGCTGCCGGCCAATATCACCGTCAAGCAGATGGACTCGCTGGAGTCGCGGCTCAGCGCGCTGGGTTCGCGGGCCGGCACCGCCGCCATGCCCAAGGGTCCGATGCCGGGCAACGCCAAGATGCGCGGCGTTCAGCGGACTGTCCGCCGCCGCTAGCGGCGGTTTAGCGCCGCACCACCGCCGTGCCGGTCACGCGGTCCTGGATTCCGCGCCCGTCGACGTCGACGAACAGCGCGGGTATGACGAACGCGATCATCACCCCGCGCGCGGCGGCCCGGCCCAGCCCGACGTGCAGCCTTTCGTCGACGGATGCCACCCGCAGGCCCAGCGCCAGCTGGCCCGGGGTGAACTCGAACAGTCGGACCGCCAGCATTCCGAGCACCAGCCAGATCACCAGGACCGCCGTCGACAACGCGCGCAGCGGGATCAGCCCAAGTGTCATGCCGAGGGCCGCAAGACCGTACGCGAGCAGCCAGTCGACCAGTAGCGCCACCAGCCGGCGAGCCATCCGCGCCAACGAACCCGGGCCGTGTTCAGGCAGCCCGAGCGGCTGGCCCGGATACCCCTGCGACGGTCCCGGCTCGACGGGCTCCCCGCCGGCCGGCCGTGGCTGGTTGCTGCGCGTCATCACCCCACAATAGGGTCGGATCCGGCCAGGCTCGGTGGCGTATGGAGGTGTCACGTAACGTCTACGAAACGCAGGGTTGACTCTTGGGCAACACCGCGTCCTTAGCGTCTGGTCGGGCGATCCATTACGGCCACGTAAAGGGTAGCTACCAATGACCGCAGTAAATTCGAAGCTCGCAGCGAAGGAGAGCGCCTCGGTGTCCGAAAAATCGGCCGACGACATCATTAAACTGGCCAAGGACGAGCACGTCGAGTTCGTCGACGTCCGGTTCTGTGACCTGCCAGGCATCATGCAGCACTTCACAATTCCGATTTCGTTCTTCGACGAAAGCGTATTCGAGGACGGCTTGGCCTTCGACGGCTCGTCGATTCGAGGGTTCCAGTCGATCCACGAGTCCGACATGCTGCTCCTCCCCGACCCCGACACGGCGCAGATCGACCTGTTCCGTACGGCGAAGACGCTGAACCTGAACTTCTTCGTGCATGACCCGTTCACTCTCGAGCCGTATTCGCGCGACCCGCGCAACATCGCCCGCAAGGCGGAGAACTACCTGATCAGCACCGGTGTCGCCGACACCGCGTACTTTGGCGCCGAGGCCGAGTTCTACATCTTCGACTCGGTGAGCTTCGACTCGCGTACCAACGGTTCGTTCTATGAGGTGGACGCGATCTCCGGCTGGTGGAACACCGGTGAGCCGGCCGAGAACGACGGCAGCCCCAACCTCGGTTACAAGGTGCGCCCCAAGGGTGGCTATTTCCCGGTTCCCCCCACCGATCACTACGCCGACCTGCGCAACACGATGCTGCAGAACCTGATCACGTCCGGCTTCAGCCTGGAGAAGGGCCACCACGAGGTGGGCACCGGCGGGCAGGCCGAGATCAACTACAAGTTCAACACGCTGTTGCACGCGGCCGACGACATGCAGCTCTACAAATACATCGTCAAGAACACCGCGTGGGCCGAGGGCAAGACCGTCACGTTCATGCCCAAGCCGCTGTTCGGCGACAACGGCTCGGGTATGCACACCCACCAGTCGTTGTGGAAAGACGGCAACCCGCTGATGTACGACGAGACCGGTTACGCCGGCCTGTCCGACACCGCTCGCCACTACATCGGTGGCCTGCTGCACCACGCACCGTCACTGCTGGCCTTCACCAACCCGACGACGAACTCCTACAAGCGCCTGGTTCCCGGCTTCGAGGCGCCGATCAACCTGGTTTACAGCCAGCGCAACCGGTCGGCGTGTGTGCGTATCCCGATCACCGGCACCAACCCGAAGGCCAAGCGACTGGAGTTCCGTTGCCCCGACTCGTCGGGCAACCCGTACCTGGCGTTCTCGGCGATGCTGATGGCCGGCCTGGACGGCATCAAGAACAAGATCGAGCCGCAGACGCCGGTCGACAAGGACCTCTACGAGCTTCCGCCAGAAGAGGCCGCGAACATCCCGCAGGCTCCGACCCAGCTGTCGGCCGTCATCGACCGCCTGGAAGAGGACCACGAATACCTCACCGAGGGAGGCGTTTTCACGCCTGACCTGATCGAAACATGGATCAGCTTCAAGCGTGAGAACGAAATCCTGCCGGTCCAGATCCGGCCGCATCCGTACGAGTTCGCGCTCTACTACGACGTATAAGTCGACGCCGCTACTGCACGAGGCGCGGGCGCTCAATTGAGCGTCCGCGCTTCGGTTAGTTCGGAACGCTATCTATCTTTGATATCGTCATCCCGATGACGTCGGATCGCATCGGCGCCGATGACCATCTCGGTGAGCTACGAGATGCGTTGGCGCAGATGTCTTTCGCGCTGATGGCGGTACTCACCGAGGTCGCTGCCGTGCACGATCTGTCACTCACCCAACTGCGGGTGCTGGGCATCGTGTGGGATCGTGAGCCGACGATGGCCGACCTGGCCACCTACACCGGCCTCGAGCGCTCCACGATCAGCGGCCTGATCGACCGGGCGGCGGCCCGCGGCCTGGTCAGGAAAACCGCCGACCTCCGCGACGGCCGCTCGGTGCGGGTGACCTCACCGAGTCGGCCCGTGACCTGGTACCCGAGATCACCGCGGCCATCGGCGACCGGATCACGCCGCTGACCGGCCGGTTGAGCGTGGGCGAGCAGAAGCGGCTCACCGCACTGTTGACCAAAGCGATCGGAATCTGAAAGTGTTGCAGCACAGCTAAATTCATCTCCGAAGACTTTTCACTACCTCATCCAATCGACACCCGCCTTGACCCGGCGGCGTCCGCGATGCTAAGCAGGTGCTCAGCATTTCGCCGTGGAATGTACGAAAGGGATCAGATGACGCTGCAGACTGTTTTGGATGACATCCGTAAGCGCCCCGGCTCGGGTGAGCTCATCGCGGTCATCGATCCCGCCACCGAGGAGCAGATCACCGAGTTCACCGATTGCGGCGAGGAGGCGGTGGACGAGGCCGTCGCGCGGGCCAAGGCGTCCTTCGAGTCCGGAGTCTGGTCCCAGCTACCTGGCCGTGAGCGGGCCAAGGTCATGTGGCGAATCGCGGATTTGATCGACGAGCACGCCGACGAATTCGCCCAACTGGACTCACTGAACACCGGCATGCCGCTGATGCAGGCGACGCTGCAGATGTCCACGTGTTCGGAGTTCTTCCGCTACTACGCCGGCTGGTGTTCGAAGATCAACGGCGTCGCCTACGACGTAAGGACCGACGGCATCGCCACTGACGCCTACGTGAATATGCACGCATACACGCTGAAAGAGCCCTACGGCGTGGTCGGCCTGATCTTCCCGTGGAACGGCCCGATCTTCAACGCGAGTGCCAAGCTCGCCCCGGCACTGGCCGCCGGCGGCAGCCTGCTCGTCAAACCCGCTGAGGAGACACCACTTTCGGCTCTGCTGCTCGACCGGCTGATCCACGAGGCCGGCGTCCCCGAGGGTGTGGTCAACCTGCTGACCGGCTACGGCCACACCGCTGGCGCGGCGATCACCGCCCACCCGGACGTCGAGAAGGTCGCCTTCACCGGCTCGACCGAGGTCGGCAAGGAGATCGTGCGGGCATCGGCGGACAACCTCAAGAAGGTCACCCTTGAGCTCGGCGGCAAGTCGCCGGTACTGATCTTCGATGACGCCGACCTCGACAAGGCCATCCTGATGGCGTCGCTGGGCATCTTCGTGCACTCCGGTCAGGGCTGTGTCTGCGGGTCGCGAATCTTCGTGCAGCGCAGCGTCTTTGACCGCGTCGTGGAGGGTATCTCGATGATGGCGAACTCGTTCAAGTACGGCGCTCCCAGCGAGGAAGGCTGCGTCAGCGGCCCGTTGATAAGCCAGAAGCAACTGACCCGCGTGATGGGCTTCATCGACGAGGGCAAGAGCAATGGCGTCGAGGTCGTCACCGGCGGTCACCGTCTGGACCGCAAGGGCTACTTCGTCCACCCGACCGTGCTGACCAACGTTGACCCGGCAATGCGCCTCTATCGCGAGGAGATCTTCGGCCCCGTGGTCAGCATCCTGCCGTTCGACGACGAAGACGAGGCCATCGCGATGGCCAACGACACCACCTACGGCCTGGCGGCCACCGCCTACACCGAGAACCTCGGGCGCGCTCACCGGCTCGTCAAGCGCATGCAGGCGGGCAGCGTGCAGGTCAACTGCCAGTTGGTCTTTGACCATGACGTGCCGTTCGGCGGTCACAAGCAATCCGGCTGGGGCCACGAGTTCGGCAAAGAAGGCATCGACATGTACATGAAAACGAAGTCAGTCTGGATGCAGCTCTGAGCACGTATCGTCTGCGCATGGCGCAAACTCTCGAGGCTCGGCTGAATTCGTATCTGCCGACCACCTTGTCAGTGTTTCGGGTGATGTTCGGGCTGCTGTTCCTCAGCCACGGTTTGTCTTCGGTGATCGGCTGGCCGGCCGCCGGTCACGTTGCGCCGGTGGGACAGTGGCCGGATTTCTACGCCGGCTGGATCGAATTGGCCACCGGTGCGCTGATCACCCTCGGGCTTTTCACGCGTGCCGCAGCTTTCTTCGCTTCAGGGGAAATGGCGTTCGCCTACTTCACCGCTCATCTGCCGCACGGGTTCTTTCCGATCAACAACCACGGCGAGGCATCGGTGATGTACTGCTTCGCTTTCCTTTTGCTGATCTTCGCCGGCGGCGGCCCCTATGCACTGGATGCCCATCGCGGTCGGTGGCCGAGGCGCCGAAGTCGATTGCGGCGCTGAGCTTTACCGTACCGTCGCGAAGAACGCACGGACGTCCTCGACGAACAGCTCCGGCTGCTCGAACGCGGCGAAGTGCCCGCCGCGCGGCATCGTCGTCCAGTGCGTGATGTTGTAGGCGGCCTCACACCAGCTTCGCGGGGTGCGCAGGATTTCCTTCGGAAATGCGGCGATTCCGGTCGGTAGTTCCACATGGCCGTCGGTGACAAAGCTGTTGAAGCTCTCCCAATACAAACGGGCTGAGGATGCACCGCTTCCGGTAGCCCAGTACAACATCACGTTGTCGAGCAATTCGTCACGGGTGAACACATTTTCGGGGTTCCCGTCGCAGTCGGCCCACGCCCAGAATTTCTCGACGATCCAGGCGAGTTGGCCCACCGGCGAGTCAGCAAGCCCGTAACCCAGCGTCTGCGGCCGGGTGGATTGCTGCTTGGAGTAGCCAGTTCCCCACTTCCGGTGTTCCACATATGCGGCCAGGGCCTGTTGGTCGTCTTCGCTGACGTCGGTGGACCCTGCCACAGGCTTGGCGATTGGCATGTTCAGGTGGATTCCTGCGCAATGGCCACCGTTGCGCCCGATTTGCGTCGTCACCGCCGCACCCCAGTCACCCCCTTGGGCGCCGTACCGGTCGTAGCCGAGCCGGCCGACCAGGGTCTCCCACGCCTCGGCGATCTTCTGCACGCCCCAGCCGGTATGGGTCGGCCGGCCGGAGAATCCATAGCCGGGCAACGACGGGCAGATCACGTGGAACGCGTCCTCGGCGCGCCCCGACGGGGGGTTGACCAGCGGGTCGATCACCTTGTGGAACTCCACGACCGAGCCCGGCCAGCCGTGCGTGATCACCAGCGGCAGCGCGTCATCGTGCGGCGAACGCTGGTGGATGAAATGAATGTCCAGCCCGTCGATCTCGGTGAGGTGGTGATCGAATCGGTTCAGCGCCGCCTCCCGGGAACGCCAGTCGTAGCCGTCGGCCCAGTAAGCGGCCAACTCGCGGGTGTAGCCCAGCGGGATGCCCTGGCTCCAGTCGTCGACGGTCTCGGATTCCGGCCATCGGGTGCGCTTCAGACGGTCCTGGAGGTCGTCGAGAACGGCAGCGGGGACGTCGATGCGATACGGCCTGATATCGGACATGGCTCTCATCATGCAGGCAGCGGTGATCGCCGAGTGTCACCAGGTCCTTCGGTGACACCGCCGACGCGGTGTCACAGGATGTGCCGAGGTGACCTGCCCATGTAGTAGCCAATCGGGAAGGACATCTCGATCACCCGAAGTTGATCGTGAGCTTTCGACTCGAGCTCGAGAACAACGCAGCTCTCGTCGAACGCCTTCGACTCCAGGACGGTGTAGTGCTGACCGCTCCCGTGTACGTCGGTAATCGGGTCACCTGACCGCAACGCCTCCACGGGCACCAGTTCGGGGTTGCCGTTTAGCTCCACCCTCGTCACGTTAGGCCCATCACGCGGGCGGCGGAACATTTTGACGTCCCTGGCGCCGATCACCCGTCGAGAAGGAGGTCCTTGCGAAACCTTTTCATCCCGTCGATCTTCTCCTCGAGCGTGGCTTCCGGCCCGGAGTAGAACATCCACGGCATGGTGAGAATCCCGGTGATGCCGGCATCCTGCGCGCGCTGGTAGTCGGCGATCGTGAGGGCGTCGGTGAGCGGCGTGAGAATGGTGAAATCGTCCATCGACAGCCCGTTTTCGGCTCGCAGTTCGCGCAGCCGGGCCGCCGACGCGATAGCGCGGTCGGTGTTGATCAGGTCGCCGATCCATCCGTCGTATCGTGCCGCGCGGCGCAACGCGATATCACTGAGCCCACCAACGTAGATCGGGATCCGCGGCGGCGTCGGCTGCATCTCCAGCTTCGGGGTCTGGTAGAACTCGCCATCGAATTCCGTCCAGTCCGGCGACCACAGGGTCCGCATCAGATCGAGCATCTCGTCCGTGCGTTTGCCACGGGCGGAAAAGCGTTGCTCCATCAAGTCGAACTCTTCTTCACACCAGCCGACACCGATGCCGAGCTCTACCCGCCCGTCGGCGAGACACGCCGCAGTGCCAATGGCTTTGGCCGCCGAATAGGGATTGCGCATGGCCGGGATGTAGACCGTGGTGACGAACCGCAACCGCGTGGTGACCTGCGCGAGTGCGCCGGCCAGCACCCAGGGGTCGGGCCATTCGGTGAACGCTTGCCAGCGCCGCTGCCCGTCCTTGGTATAGGGGTACGGGGTTTTCAGGGTCTCCAGGTTGACGATGTGATCGGGGATCCCGATGCCGTCGTAGCCGAGGTCGTCGGCGGCCTTGGCGACCTCGACGATCTCGCGGGTATCCAGAAATGCGCTGCTGACGTAGAACTTCATTCGGCGTCCCGCGCCCAGGCCGGCTTGATGAAGATGCCCTCCGCTTCGACGGTGATCCCTTCGGCATCGGAAAGATGGCCGGACACAAAGGATTTCACTCCTTCGGTGCGCTCGACGGCGGCGTCGGCCCGAAGCCTGCCCAACGGAGTGCCACGGACGAACCGCAGGGTGAGGGTTCCGGTGAACAGCGGCTTGGTCAGTCCCGCGCTGGCGGCCTCGCCGAGCACGTGGTCGAGCACCAACGCGCAGACGCCACCGTGCACCAGTCCCGGCGGGCCCTCGTAGGCGGAGTTGAGGGTGAACTCGCTCCAGCAGCGGGTGTCGTCGTCGTGGTGGATGGTCAGCGGCGGGGCGATCGCGTTGCGCAGGCC
Organism: Mycobacterium sp.; assembly: GCF_049278535.1. Taxonomy (GTDB): domain Bacteria; phylum Actinomycetota; class Actinomycetes; order Mycobacteriales; family Mycobacteriaceae; genus Mycobacterium. Next base: position 11,807 of record NZ_JBAPMI010000264.1, read on the forward strand.
GATCACCGCGTTGCTCCACACCACCGGGCGGCCCCCGACCGCGTAGCGCACCACCTGCGAGTCGTCCTGCTGCCTGCTACGCAGCACATCGGACGCCGTTCGGATTGCGGCCCGGACGGCGTCGATGGAATCGGGCTCGGCGTCGGTGCGCAGCGCCAACTCGATCAGCTCGCGGACGTCGTCAGTCAGCGGACCGTAGAGTGCGGCCAGCCGATCATGTTCGTCGGCGCTCATCACCTTGTAGGGGATCTTGGCGTCCAACCCCGCCTCCTGGCGCTTGTGGCCTTTGTCAACAGCCGACCGTTGCTTCTTTACTAACACCGAGGTGTTCGGCGTATTGCGGCCGGGCCGACTTATTCGTCAAAGATCTTGTGCACGATGGCTTTTGCGCGCCGAGTCACGCGCAGGTAGTTGTCCAAGAACTCGCCGCCGTCCCCGTTCTTGGCCCAGCCGGCCGCGACGGCGACGGTGTTGAGCAGGCGTCCGGGCCCGGGCAACTGGTCGGTGGGTTTGCCGCGGACCAGCACAAGCGCGTTGCGGGCCCGGGTCGCGGTCAACCACGCCTCCCGCAACAGGTCGGCGTCCTCGGTCGTGATCAGCGCCGCTTCGGCGGCGGCATCCAGGCTCTCCAGCGTCGAGGTGTTGTGCAGCGCCGCAATTTCACTGGCGTAGCGCAATTGCAGCAGCTGCACGGTCCACTCGATGTCGGCAAGTCCCCCGCGCCCCAGCTTGGTGTGCGTTTTCGGGTCGGCGCCGCGCGGCAGCCGCTCGGAGTCGACGCGCGCCTTCATCCGCCGGATCTCGAGGACCGCTTCAGCGGACACCCCGCCGGCGGGGTAGCGAATCTTGTCAGCCATGTGCAGGAACCGCCGACCCAGATCCGCGTCACCGGCGACGGCGTCGGCCCGCAGCAGCGCCTGGATCTCCCACGACTGCGCCCACTGCCCGTAGTAAGCCTCGTACGACGCGAGCGTACGGACCAGCGGACCGCTGCGGCCCTCGGGCCGAAGATTGGCGTCGACCTCCAAGGGCGGGTCGGCGCTGGGGGTTCCCAGCAGCGCGCGGATCTGCTCGGCCACCGTGATCGCCCAGCGCACCGCGTCGGAATCCTGCGCGCCCTCAGTCGGTTCGCAGACGAACAGCACGTCGGCATCGGACCCGTAGCCCAGCTCGCGGCCACCGAGCCGGCCCATTCCTATCACCGCGATGGCGGCCGGGACTTGGCCGCTTTCCGGAAGGTTGGCCCGGATCACCGCGTCCAGGGCAGCCTGCAGGACCGCGACCCACACTGCGGTAAGCGCGGCGCACACGTCGGTGACGTCGAGCATGCCCAGCAGATCGGCCGACGCCACCCGGGCCAGCTCGCGGCGGCGCAGCGAACGCGCAATCGCGATGGCGCGAACCGGATCGCTTTGGCGGCCCGCGGAGGCCACCAGCGCACCACCCACCGACTCGGGGTTGGCCTCTAGCAGCTTGGGTCCTGAGGGCCCGTCGCTGTAATTCTGGACGACTTCCGGTGCGCGCATCAGGAGGTCGGGTACATACGCCGACGTTCCGAGCACATGCATCAATCGCTTGGCCACCGAGGGCTTGTCGCGCAACGTGGACAGATACCACCGTTGGGTGACCATCACCTCGCTGATCCGGCGGTATGCAAGCAGACCGCCGCCCGGATCGGGGGTATCCGAGAGCCAGTCAAGCAGTCTGGGGAGCAGCACCGACTGCACCCGGCCGCGGCGACCGCTCTGGTTGATCAATGCGGACAGATGGGTCAGCGCGCTTTGCGGGGCCTCGTAGCCCAGTGCGGCCAGCTGACGCTCCGCGGCCGCCGGCGTCATGCCCTGGGAGAACTCCAGGCCTTCTGGCGCAAGCGATTCCAGCAGCGGCTGGTAAAACAGCTTGGCGTGCAGCCGTGACACCCGCAGATGGTGGCGTTTCAGATCGTCGCGCAGCACGCCCAGCGCATCGTGGCTGCCGTCGGGCCGAACGTGGGCCGCCCGCGCCAGCCAACGCATCGCCTCGTCATCGTCGAACGCCGGCAACAGGTGTGTGCGTTTGAGGCGCTGCAGTTGCAGCCGGTGCTCGAGCAGGCGGAGAAACTCATACGACGCAGTCAGATTCGCGGTGTCGTCGCGGCCGACGTAGCCGCCGGCGCCCAGCGCGGCCAACGCGTCGACCGTCGACGCCACGTGCAGCGACTCGTCGGTGCGTCCGTGCACCAACTGCAAGAGCTGCACGGCGAATTCGACATCGCGCAACCCGCCGCTGCCAAGCTTGAGCTCGCGGTTGCGGACATCCGCCGGCACCAGTTGCTCAACCCGTCGCCGCATCGCCTGGACCTCGCTGACGAAATCCTCACGCTCGCAGGCATTCCACACCATCGGCATCAACGTGTCGATGTACTGCTTGCCCAGTTCGGCGTCGCCGGCGGCGGGACGGGCTTTCAGCAACGCCTGAAACTCCCAGGTCTTGGCCCACTGTTGGTAATAGGCGGCATGCGAGTCGAGCGTGCGGACCAGCTCGCCGTGCCGGCCTTCCGGTCGCAGTCCGGCGTCCACCTGGAAGAAGGCGTCCGAGGCCAGCCGCATCATCTCGCCGGCAATTCGCGCCGATACCGGGTCGGCGGGCTCGGCTACAAAGATCACATCGACGTCGCTGACGTAATTCAGTTCGCGCGCACCGCATTTGCCCATCGCGATGACCGCGACCCGGGGCGGAGTGCCGTCCCCGCACACGGTGAGCTCGGCGACGGACAGCGCAGCCGCCAACGCAGCGTCGGCCATGTCAGCCAGGTGGGTGCCGACCGCCCGAAACGACAGCACCGGCTCGTTCTCGACCGTCGGCGCCAGATCAAGCGCGGCCAGCACCAGCAGCCGGTCGCGGTACAGCGAACGCAGCCGCCACACCACCGACCCTGCGGCACTTGGCGGCTCAGCGACGCACTCGGCGAACGCGGCGCGCAACTGCTCGGCGGAAGGCAGCCGCACAGCACCGTGCAACAGCCGCCATGCCTGTGGGTTGGCGACGAGGTGGTCTCCCAGCGTCAGCGACGATCCGAGCACACCAAACAATCGGCCGCGCAAGCCGCGTTCAGTGGCCAGTGCCGCGTTGAGCTCATCCCAGCCGTCGCCGAGCGCCTCGGCCAGCCGTACCGTCGCGCATAGTGCCGCGTCGGCGTCCGGCGCGCGCGACAGCGACCACAACACCTCGACGCATTCTTCGGTATTCCAACCCAGCTGAGCCAAATTCGCACTTGCGCGGTCATCGACCAACCCGAGCCGGCCGACGCTGGGCACCTTCGGCCGTTCCGTCACGGGTTGATTCACGCTCTCGACGGTAGCGCAGATTTACCCGGTCGTTGTACGGGCCGTCGACACCGGCTACAGCGAAAGGTAGGTCTTCAGCTCATACGGCGTGACATGGCGACGGTAGTTCGCCCACTCGGCGCGCTTGTTGCGCAGGAAGAAGTCGAAGACGTGCTCCCCCAGCGCTTCTGCGACGAGCTCGGAGCTTTCCATCGCCCGTAACGCTTCGTCGAGGCTGGAGGGCAGCTCGCGGTAACCCATCGCGCGCCGCTCCACCGGCGTGAGGTCCCAGACGTTGTCCTCGGCCTGGGGGCCCAGGACGTACCCCTTCTCCACGCCGCGCAACCCGGCCGCCAAAAGTACGGCGAAAGCCAGGTAAGGATTGCATGCGCTGTCCGGGCTGCGCACCTCGATGCGCCGCGACGAGGTCTTGTGTGGGCTGTACATCGGGATGCGGACCAGCGCCGACCGGTTGGCCGCACCCCATGAGGCGGCGGTGGGCGCCTCGCCGCCGAGCACCAGGCGCTTGTAGGAGTTGACCCACTGGTTGGTGACGGCGCTGATCTCGCTGGCGTGCTCGAGGATCCCGGCGATGAAGGACTTGGCGACATCGGAGAGCTGCAACGGGTCGTCCGGGCTGTGGAACGCGTTGACCTCACCCTCGAACAGGCTCATGTGGGTGTGCATGGCCGAGCCGGGATACTCACCGAACGGCTTGGGCATAAACGTTGCCCGTGATCCCTCGTTCAGCGCAACCTCTTTGATGACGTAGCGAAATGTCATCACGTTGTCGGCCATCGACAACGCGTCGGCGAAGCGGAGGTCGATCTCCTGTTGGCCCGGCGCGCCTTCGTGGTGGCTGAATTCCACCGAGATGCCCATAGATTCCAGGGAGTCGATGGCGTGCCGGCGAAAGTTGGAGGCGCTGTGCACGGCCTGGTCGAAGTAGCCGGCATTGTCGGCCGGAACCGGCACGGATCCGTCTTCGGGGCCGGGTTCCAACAGGAAGAACTCGATCTCGGGATGCACGTAGCAGGAGAAGCCCAAGTCGTTGGCTTTACCTAGCTGGCGGCGCAGGACGTGGCGCGGGTCGGCCCACGACGGCGAGCCATCGGGCATGGTGACGTCGCAGAACATCCGTGCCGAGTGGTGATGGCCGCTACGAGTTGTCCACGGCAGCACCTGAAAGGTCGACGGGTCAGGATGCGCTACGGTGTCGGATTCCGAGACTCGGGCAAAGCCCTCGATGGATGACCCGTCAAAGCCGATGCCTTCCTCGAAGGCACCCTCAAGTTCGGCCGGCGCAATCGCGACCGACTTGAGGAAACCGAGAACGTCGGTGAACCACAGACGGACGAATCGGATGTCCCGTTCCTCCAACGTGCGGAGCACGAATTCCTTTTGTCGATCCATAACTGGAACAGTATGCATCCACCGTTAAATTTGTGTTACCAGCGCGGCTTAACACCTTAAGTTTCCCGGCGCTGCGCCGTCGACCAGATAGCGCACCACTGCGCCGTCGACGCAGTCATTCCCGTTGAACGTCACCGTATGTTGTGTTCCCTCGAAGGTGATCAGGTCGGCCCCGAGTTGGTGGGCCAAGTTGACGCCGGCTTCGTACGGAGTGGCCGGGTCATGGGTGGTGGACACGACCACGACTTTGCCGGGCGCTACCGGCGCGGCCGGCTGCGGCGACGACGTCGCGGGCACCGGCCACAGCGCACAGAGGTCGCGCGGCGCGTGACCGGTGAACTGCCCGAAGGAGGTGAACGGCGCCACCTGGCGGATACGCCGATCCGCATCGGCCCACGCCGCCGGATCGGTCGGCTCGGGCGCATCGACGCAGCGGATCGCGTTGAACGCGTCCTGCGAACTGTTGTAGTGCCCCTTGGCGTCGCGGCCGTAGTACTCGTCGGCAAGCGTCAGCAGATCGCCGGGATCGGTGCCGCGTCGCAGACCGAGCAGGCCACTGGTGAGGAATTTCCAGAACTGCGGGGTGTACAACGCATTGATGGTGCCCGTCGTCGCATCGGCATAACCGAGGCCCCGCGGATCCGAAGTGGCCGCGGGTTTGGTCACCAATGGGTCGATGAGCTGGTGGTAACGGACGTTCCACTGGGTCGGATCGGTGCCCAGCGGGCAGTCCGATGAGCGGGCGCAATCGGCGGCGTAGTCATTGAACGCGGTCTGGAACCCGGCCTGCTGGTTGATCAGCTCGTCGATAGGGCCGACGGCAGGGTCGATCGCCCCGTCGAGAACCATCGCGCGCACGTGGTCGCCGAAGCGCTCGACGTACGCGGTGCCCAACTCGGTGCCGTAGCTGTAGCCCAGGTAATTGATCTGAGCGTCGCCAAGCGCCTGCCGCACCGAATCCATGTCCCGTGCGGCCGAAGCGGTTCCGATGTTCTCCAAGAAGGCCGACCCATTGCGGGCGGCACAGCGCTGAGCTATCTGCCGGTACACCTGCTCGATGTGCGCCACGCCCTGCGGGCTGTAGTCGACCATCGGTTCGCGCCGGTAGGCGTCGAACTCGGCGTCGGTTTGGCAGCGGACTTTCGGCGTGGAGTGGCCGACGCCGCGTGGATCGAAGCCGACCAGGTCAAACCGCTGAGTGACCTCGGAGCCGGCCAGCTGTGGACCCATCGAGGCGACCATGTCGACTGCCGAAGCCCCCGGCCCACCCGGGTTGACCAGCAGCGCTCCGATCCGCGGGCCCGTCGCCGGGATACGAATGACCGCGAGTTGCACTTGCCCGCCGGCCGGATTCGCGTAGTCGACCGGAACCGCGACGGTTCCGCATTGCGCGGTTGGCACGTCGCCGGGGCTTCGCAGAACCTCGCCGCAACTCCCCCAGTTCGGTGGTGACGCCGACGACGGCTGCGGCGCCCCCGAGCTGGGCGTGGGACCCGCGTCGTATCCCGGCGTCGCGCCCGTCATCGGAGGCAAGGCGATAGCCGTCGCCATCGCCAACCCGAATGAAAGCAGCGCAGAGCTCAGCAGTCTCATGCGCCACATGGCAGTCAATCGTGGCATGCGTCGGCCACAGGCCGTGATCCCATTGGTCACACCTTGATCTCGTTATTTACCGCGGGGTCTACGTTTCGTTCTCGAAGCGGACCGACGGCGGCGCTAACACTTAGCCCCCTTGGACGGCACTGTACCGCTGACGATGTAGGCCGTCGCATAGTCGTCGATGCAGCTGTTGCCCTGGAACACCACGGTGTGCTGCGTGCCGTCGAACGTGAGCAGCCCGCCATGCAGCTGATTCGCCAGTTCTACGCCGGCTTGATACGGAGTCGCCGGGTCGTGGGTGGTGGACACCACCAGCGTCGACGCCAGGCCGTGTGCCGTGACGATGTGCGGTTTGCTCGTCGGCGGAACCGGCCAGAAGGCGCAGGTGGCCAGCGGGGCGTCGCCGGTGAACTTCCCGTAGTTCATGAACGGCGCGACCTCACGTGAGCGGCGGTCCTCGTCGATGACCTTGGCCCGGTCCCTGACCGGCGGCTGGTCCACACAGTTGACCGCAACCCGAGCGTCGGTGGAGTTGGAGTAGTGGCCGTGTTTGTCGCGACGCATATATAGGTCGGCCAATTCGAGCAGCACGTCGCCGCGGTGGTGGGACAGCTCGGTCAACCCGGACGTCAGGTGATGCCAGAACGTCGGCGAATACAGCGCCATGATGGTCCCGATGATGGCGTCGCTGTAACTCAGGCCGCGCGGATCCCTGGTCCGTGCCGGCTTTCCGATCGTCGGGTTGTTCTTGTCCACGAGCGGATAGACCAGATGGTGATAGACATCAACGGCTTTGGCCGGGTCGGTGCCCAGTGGGCAGGTGGGTGACTTGGCGCAGTCTTTGGCGTAGTCGTTGAACGCGTCCTGAAAACCCTTGGCCTGCCGCAGATCTGACTCGACCGGGTCGGTGTTGGGGTCGATTGCGCCGTCGAGGATCATCGCCCGGACGTTCTTCGGAAACGCCTCGGCGTACGCCGAGCCGATCCGTGTGCCATAGGAATAGCCCAGGAACGTCAGCTTGCTGTCCCCCAACGCTTCCCGGATGGTGTCCAAGTCGCGGGCGACGTTGTCGGTCCCGACGTTTGCCAGGAATTTCTTGCCCATCTTGGCCACGCAGCGGTCGACGTACTCCTTGGTCTCCTCCTCCATGTGCGCCACGCCCGCCGGGCTGTAGTCGGCTTGTGTTTCGGTGCGCAGCCGGTCGTTGTCGGCGTCGGAGTTGCACCAGATCGCCGGTCGCGACGCCGCCACCCCGCGCGGGTCGAAGCCGACCAGATCGAAGCGTTCCCGGACCTGCTGCGGCAACGACTGGACGATCCCGAGCGCCGCCTCGATGCCGGACTCCCCCGGGCCACCGGGATTGATGACCAGCGAACCGACCTTGTCTCCGGTCGCCGGGAAGCGAATCAGTCCCAGCGTGGCAGCGTCACCGCCGCGGTGCCGGTAGTCGACGGGGACAGCGAGCTTGCCGCACTGCGCGCCACCCGGGAGCTTCACGGCCGCCCCGCCGGCAACCCGGCACGGCCCCCACTCGATCGGCTGGCCGACCTTCGGACCGGCAAGCACCGCGCGACCCTTGACGACCTGCGTGCAGCCGGCCACCGTCACCGCGGTGACCGCCATCACGGTCCAGATCAGCATCGTGCGCGCGATCTTGCCGCGGCGAGGGGTCCCCATGCCCAACATGCTGCCATGGGTCAGCACGGGCTTCCCGCCGCTGGGGCGGCTAACGTGTCGCGAGCAGCAGTTCTTCCATGCCGACCGCGAAGTCGTCGGCCAGTTCCCATAGGTCCGGCAACAGTTCCGGGCAGGCGATGATCCCGACGTCGAGTTTGCCGGTCAGCGACATCACGGTGATATTCAATCCTGAGCCCTGGAAGATCGGCCCCAGCGGATACATCGCCTTGACCTCACTGCCCAGGAAGTACAGCGGCACCTGCGGCCCGGGCACGTTGGAGATCACCAGATTGTGCACCGGGATGCGCTTGGTGAGGCTGGTCCGAGCGTAGGCCCGCATCGCCACACCGAATACCGCAGGCGCGGCGAACTGCGACCAGTCCTGCAGCAGCGTCGCTTTTATCGCCGAACTATGTTGCTTGGCAACCGAATTCGCGTCAGCAATAGCCTTGATCCGCGCCACCGGGTCGGCGATGTGCGTCTGCAGGCTGGAGAACATACCCGAAACCTGATTGCGCCCAGGCCGATCCGACTTGCCGTGTACCGACACCGGCACCATCGCCACCAACGACGAGTCCGGCAATTCGCCACGGTCGAGCAGGAATTGACGCAGGACGCCGGACACCAGGGCCATCACCACGTCGTTGACCTTGACGCCGAAGTAGTCCTTGACCTTCTTGATGTCTCCGAGGTCCAACTGCGCGTAGGCGATGTTGCGGTGCGGGGTGATGCTGTCATTGAACGCTGTCCGCGGGGCGCTGAATGGCGGTGCCATGGTCTGCCCGCTGCGCGCCCGCAATACCGTCTTGACCACTGTCGATGCGGTGTCAGTCAGGGCGTTGGCAAAGCGCAGCGGCCTGGCCGCGAACTTGACCGCACCCGTCAACGCGATCTCGAACTCGTTGGCGCCCCCGACGCCTTCGACCGGGTCGGGCGCGGGCGCGTCCGCCTCGGTGCTGCACAGCTGGGACATCAAGTTGGCGCCGGTCACGCCGTCCACTGCGGCGTGGTGCACCTTGGTCATGACCGCCAGCCGGCCACCCTGATGGGCGTCGGTGCCGGCCACACCTTCGATCACCCACATCTCCCACAGCGGGCGGGTGCGATCCAGCGGCAACGACGCGATGTGGCCGCAGATCTCGGCCAGCTCATTACGCCCACCCGGTGGCGGCAGCCCGATCCGGTGCAGGTGTCGGTTCACATCAAAGTGGTTGTCGTCCACCCAAACCGGATGATCAAGATTGAGCGGGCTATCGGCCAGCTTCTCGCGAAACTGGGGCATTGCCTTGATGCGCAACGCCAATTCGTCGCGCATTCGGTGGAAGGTGTAGCCGCCCGGCATCGTCGAGGTGTCGAGCTCCAGAATCGAGCAAACATGCAGCGGCTGCGCTGGGGTCTCCAGGTACAGGAAGCTGGCGTCGAGTCCGCTGAGGCGCTGCATTTGCCGATGGTATGTCCGCTTTCCCAGGGCGGCGGACGAATGACCCGATGCATAACGGTGTGAGGAAGTCCACTGGGCCGGCTCTCCACATGGCCGGCGGTAAATGGCACACTGTTTGGGTCAGACGAACCCGGGGACCCGATTTGGGCCACGAGGATCGACCCGACCACAACTAGGGACAATGATGTCTGAACAGACTGTTTATGGCGCTCATTCTTCGCTGCCCGACAACGCTGCGCCGCGGGCCAAGACTCGCGTTCACCACCTGCAGAAAATGAAGGCCGAAGGCCACAAGTGGGCGATGCTCACGGCCTACGACTACTCCACTGCCCGCGTCTTCGACGACGCCGGCATCCCGGTGCTGCTGGTCGGTGATTCGGCCGCCAATGTCGTCTACGGCTACGACACCACCGTGCCCGTCTCAGTTGACGAGTTGATTCCGCTGGTGCGTGGCGTCGTGCGCGGTGCACCGCACGCTCTTGTGGTCGCCGACTTGCCGTTCGGCAGCTACGAGGCCGGGCCCGCTGCGGCGCTCGACGCCGCGATCCGGTTCATGAAGGAAGCCGGCGCACACGCCGTCAAGCTGGAAGGTGGCGAGCGTGTCGCCGAGCAGATCGCCGCGCTGACCACCGCCGGCATCCCTGTCATGGCGCACATCGGCTTCACCCCGCAAAGCGTCAACACCCTCGGCGGTTTCCGGGTGCAGGGTCGCGGCGATGCGGCCGAGCAGACCATCCACGACGCGATCGCGGTTGCCGAGGCCGGTGCCTTCGCCGTGGTGATGGAGATGGTGCCCGCCGAGTTGGCCACCCAGATCACCGGCAAGCTGACGATTCCCACGGTCGGGATCGGCGCCGGCCGCAACTGCGACGCCCAGGTGCTGGTCTGGCAGGACATGGCCGGACTCACGAACGGCAAGACGGCCAAGTTCGTCAAGCGGTTCGGCGACGTCGGGGGCGAATTGCATCGCGCGGCAACGCAGTACGCGGATGAAGTCGCATCGGGAACCTTCCCCGACGACGATCACAGCTTCTGAGCGCCGGGTTTAATCGGCACCGCGGCGTGGCACGCTAGCGAGGATGTCCACCGACGGCCCGTCCCGCTACCTCGAAGTTGAGCGCAAGTTCGACGTCGACGAGTCCACGCAGCCACCAACTTTCGATGAGATCGCGGATGTCGTCCGGGTCGAGCACGCCGCGACGCAGTCATTGGACGCGGTGTACTTCGATACCCCGGCCCGCGAACTGGCGCTCAACAGGATCACGTTGCGCCGCCGCACCGGGGGCCTCGACGCGGGTTGGCATCTGAAACTGCCGGCCGGCCCCGATGCGCGCACCGAAGTGCGGGCGCCCCTGGAAGCCACCGACGGCAGCTCTGTGCCGACCGAGTTGCTGGATGTGGTGCTGGCCATCGTCCGGGACCGCCCGGTCAGCCCGGTAGCCCGAATCAGCACAACCCGGCAGGTCCGCCTGCTGCGCGGCGCGGACGACGCCGTGCTCGCCGAATTCTGCGACGACCAGGTCACCGCGGGACAGGGTGCCGACGGGACTACCCACGAGCAGCGGTGGCGTGAATGGGAGCTCGAACTCGTTGGCTCCGATGCGAATCCCGGGTTGATGGACAGGCTGTGCGACCGCTTGCTGGACGCCGGCGCGCGCCCGGCCGGCCACGGTTCCAAGCTGGCCCGGGTACTCGATACGCCGTCGAAGGATTTACCTTCGCAGCCGCTGCACCGGGCACTGGCCGAACAGATCGGCGAGCTGCTGGTGTGGGACCGCGCCGTGCGGGCCGAGGCCGACGACGCCGTGCACCAGATGCGGGTGACCGCACGCAAGATCCGCAGCCTGCTTCAGGCGGCGCCGGATTCCTTCGGCCTGGCTGACGATGCGCCTATCGTCGACGAGCTACGCGAACTCGGCAACGTGCTGGGGGTAGCCCGCGACGCCGAGGTCTTGGCCGACCGCTACCGCACCGCCCTGGACGATGTGCCGCCGGAGCTGGTCCGTGGACCCATCCGGCAACGGCTGGTCGGCGGCGCCGAACACCGCTACCTGTCCGGGCTCCGGCATGCGTTGGCCGCGTTGCGCTTACCGCGGTACTTCCGCCTGCTCGACGACCTGGACGCACTGGTCGGCGAAGCCCCGCCTGCTGGTCGCGAGCCTGCGCCGGTGACCGTCGCCGCCGCCGGCAAAAAGGTCCACAAAGCGGCGAAGGCGGCGCGACGGGCTGCCGGCGGAGCCGACCGTGACGACGCGATACACCGAATCCGTAAGCGCGCCAAGCGACTTCGCTATACCGCGGATGCGACCGGCGCGAAGAAGGTGTCCAAGCGGGCGAAGAAACTGCAGTCGCTGCTCGGGGATCATCAGGACAGCGTTGTCAGCCGCGAGCACCTGCTGCAGCAGGCTCAGGCCGCTCAGGCCGCCGGCGAAGACACCTTCACCTACGGGCTGCTTTACCAGCGGGAAGCCGAACTCGCACGCGAATCCCGCCGACACCTCCGGCCGAAGCTGAGCAAGCTCTATAAAGCCCTGCGCAAGCTGTCGGGCTGAATCGACAGGGCGGACGAGTTAGCCTGTAAGCCGTTTCAGGGCGTTTGCTAGCGCACGCCCTGTTGGCTGCGCGACAAACGTGCAGGTCAGTGCGTCGACTCTGATGGCTGACGAAACTTGCGAGAAATTCTGCTGCGGACTGGCCGCGGACTGGCGACGGCCAATCGAACACGCTGGCGAGCAAACATCAAGCTACGTATCCCGCCCACAGGCGGATGCCTCAACAACTCTTCATGTTGTGTCGTTCGTGGTCGCTGGAGTTGGCAAGCGTCGGGTCGCTGCCCAAGGTGTCCGCACAGTGACACGCCGTGAGGGATCAGCCCGAGATAGCGTCGGCCCGTGAGTCGAGCCCGAAGACGTGCACGGTGGCAGACTTTCCCTTGAGCGTGTGGGCACCCCGGTCGATGAGTCCGGGCGGTCGAGTAAGGAGGGCGTCGACGGTCTGCTGGGTGAGAAGGATTACGTTGCCGGTGGTCTTGGTGAGCTGCTCGACACGGGCCGCGACGTTGACGGTGTCACCGATCAGAGTGAACTCCAGCTTGCCCCCGCCGCCGATAGTGCCTGCGATCACCACACCGGTGTTGATCCCGATGCCGATGCGCAGCGCGCCGTCGAATCGTTCGGCGACCAGGCGGTGAATCAGAAGGCCGGCGGATACGGCGGCGTCGGCGTGATCTGCGAGGTCGTTGGGTGCGCCGAAGACGGCCAGCGCGCCGTCGCCGAGGAACTTGTTGACGTGCCCCCCGGCGTCGACGACGGCGGGCACGACGATCTCGAACAGGGCGTTGAGGCGGGCGACGGTGTCTTCGGCCGAGTTCGCTTCCGCGAACGGGGTGAAGTCACGGATGTCGACGAACATCACGCTCACCTGGCGGCGTTCGCCAGAAAAGATATCATCGCCCTGTTCGAGCAGCCGCGCCGCCAGTGCGGGGTCGACGTAAGTACCGAACGCGGCCTGAAGTCGTTGCCGCTCAGCCAAACCCGCCTGCATCCGGTTGAACGACGCCGCCAGCGCACCCAGGTCGTCGTCTTGATACACGGGCAAGCGTTGGCTGTAGTCACCGGCCGCCACCCGTTCCGTTCCTTTGGCGAGATCGCGTAGGGGTCGCAGCGACGGGGAGAACGCGAGGCCGACGGTCCCTGGCACCGCGTAGCCAAGCGTCAACGCACATCCGATCACGACGGCGAGCACGGGGACAGACGCGGCCTTATAGAACGCGGCCGCTAGCAGCGCGCCCATAAGCGCGAATGAGAACGCGACCGCGATCACCGACATGTTCGACCACGCGGCAAAGGTCGGGCGAGCGCGGGGCAGGGAGTCACCGAGCCCCGTGTCGCCGACGATGGCGAGCCTGGCTGGCCGCAGGATTGCTTCCACGGTGCTGTGCACAGTGATCAGCAGGACCGCCGTCCCATAGGCGGCACCCAGGATCGCGTATTGGATGAGCCGCCACCCAGTCGCCCCGGCGGTGGCGCCGACGACGACCAGGAGTAGAGCAATCACAACAGCGTTGCCGCCCACTACTCTGGCAACCGCCCGCCGAGCCCAGCTGTAGGTGGCATCCAGGGCTGTCGCCGGGTCGACCGCCTGACCGGCTGCCCAGCGTTCCACGACGCGGATCGAGCCTAGGCCGGGAAGACTCATCACGTACGCGAGTACCAACACGGCGAGAACGGTGACGGCGGCCGCCTCGGCGTAGAGGTCGGACTTCTCGGAAGCGACAACGACCAACGACGGGACGAGGTAGATCGGCAGATATACGGGGAACGTGACCGCATAGATCGCCCATGAGTATCTCGCTCCATACCGATCCCACGCCCACTGCCAGATGCGATCCATGCCTGAGACTAAACGTCAGGCACCGAAAACGACCTCCGGTCGGCCGTGAGTTGATGTTCGACTGTCCTCAGAGAGGCGACGACATCGGCGGGATCGCCGTGCACATCGGCGCCCGAGTCAGGACTCCACTTCGAGGATCGCGGCGCTCACGCGCTCAAGGGCGTGCCAGGCGAGTAGCACCTCTTCGCCGTCGCGGCGCCGTAGTGGGCGACTGATCCGGCGGCGGGGTTACCAGCCGCGTCACCACGACCTTCCTTTTACCGAACTGCTGCACGCCGCGTTTCGCGCACACCTTCGGTGCCTCGTTCATCTGCGTGCACCTCTCGTCGGTGCCTTGGATCGCGCCTCGCTGCGCTGCGGTGCTACCTCAACTGCCCAGCCCGAGGCGATCCACTCGCGGGCCACAACGTCGTCTACATCGGCAGTGACGCCCGACGACCAACACTGACCGCCGTGGCACACCTGATACGGCTCAACAACATTCACCTTCACGAGGTCAGCTCCCCAACCCGGTGACGACACACACGGCTGTAGGCCTGGTCACGCCGATCGTAGTGCGTTCCTCACATCTGAATTGTATTGCGTTCGTCTGAAACTCGTTGTCGCCGTACGGGTTCGTCATCATTTGCAACGCCAGCCGGGTCCACGCCCAACCGCGATAGTGGTGTCCAACACGACCGCGGTGTCGACCGGGATCTTGGTATTCGTCAACACCGGCATTCCGAAGATGTTGTCGACTGCCCCAACGTCTTCGGAGCGGCACGGGCCGACGCTGGATGGCCCGCTTGGGCAGTAACTTGCGGCACAACTCCGCCGAGCGGTACAGCTTGCGGCTTTGGGGTTGTGGGCAGTTCGCTCACGGTTCATCATCATCAACTATGGAGGCCTTACCCAGGTTGCTCAACGGTCTCTGGCTGCCGCTGGCAACAGCGACAAAACGAGGACCGGACATAGGCGGAACTCAAATACTGCAGATGGTGACCGTCGTGTTGGGTCTGGTTGGCGGCGCGGTGTGCTACTTCGTCCTCAGCACGCTCGTAGAGCCACGGCTGAGGCGGTACTTGGAGCGCAAGTTCGGCGTCACTATCTGCGTCGGCCAGATTCTTAAGTTTTGGCACATAGAAGGCGGTTCCCCGGCGACCACGTTCGCCGTAGGACTGCTGTGGTGGCCGTGTGCATTGGTCGAGTTGGCGGGATTTATCGTCCCATTTTTCCTTCTGTATGCCCTGGCGGAGCGGATATGAGTGAGCGCGGCCGAGGTGGCTTCTTTAGTTGGGTGGGAGGGGTGCTCGGTCCGCTCTTGCTCGTGGGCCTCGGGTTGTTCGCGATCGGCAACGGAACGTACCTGTGGTGGGTTGGGCAGTCCGGCATCGCGGCTCAAGTCAAGATCTTGGCGGGCTGCCACAGCCCTGTAGGCAGCCACAGTATTACTTGCCCCGCAGCGTGGATTCAAGCCGATGGAACACAACGAACGGTGACCGTCCACGGCGATAATCGCGGTGTCGCCTATGGCAAGACCGTGGACGTCCACATTCGTGGCGACCAGGCATATCCGAAAGGGGAATCGGCCTGGGGGCCAGCCGGGATTCCCATCGGAATTGTGCTCGCCGGCCTTGGAGTGTGGATCTTATTGCCCAGCCGTCGCCGAAAACGCGACCAAGGGTCCCCCAGCCTCA